>CAXSIG010000397.1:0-5773 GCA_964237255.1 uncultured Bryobacteraceae bacterium | reverse complement strand
TCAAACCGCTTTCCCCAGCAGAATCAGAGAGCTAGCAGTAGAGTTTTCTAAGGAAAGCTCTACTTGGCGTCGCCGGCTGCGGATTGGGGCGCGGTTGAAGTAACTTCCTGGCGCGCTTTTTCTATCAACGCCGTCAGCGCCTGGGGTTCGATAGCGCCCGCAACTAATTGCTGGCCCACTACGAATGTTGGGGTGGAGCGTACGCCCAATTTGTCCGCAATTTCCGCATTCCGGTTCAGCGCCGCCTTGACTTCTTGCGAGAGCATGTCCTTCTTGAGTCGCTCGATGTCCAACCCGGCTTTAGCGGCGATTTTCTCGATTTCGCCCTGTGTGAGTGGGGCCGCCGATTCGAACAGCGCGTCATGCAGCTTTTCGTAAGCGTTTTGCTTTTCAGCCGCTAAAGCAGCCTGAGCGGCAAGCATCGAATCCGGTCCAAGAATGGGCAGGTCTTTGAAAACGATCCTCACTCCGGCTGTTTTGCCCAACGCTGATACAGCTCCCGCCATTTTCCGGCAATAGCCGCAACGGAAATCGAAAAACTCCACAACCGTAACGGGCTCTCCGGATGTCGTCGCCGCCATGATGGAAGGACTGTCGCTGTGCAGGGCTGGAAGGTTGGCAATTACTAAATCCTGCTTCTGCTTTTGCGCGGCCGCCTGGTTGCGCTCTGCGAAAGCTCGTACGGAATCGAGAATCACCTCAGGGTGGGCAACGATGTAGTCGTGAATCGCTTCCGCCAAGACTGACGTCTTCGGGGCGGGAACTGGCTGGGTCTCCGCAGCCAGGCCGGAGGAAGCGGTGAGCAGCAGCCCCATAAAGGGGGCCTGCCACTTTAAAATTCTTGCTTTGTTATGAGTAATCATCTTTGTTGTTCTTTTCTTTTTTTTCGAAAATCGAGTTGTGCGCTCGTCAAATGAAGCGTATCGGCGGGCGGCTGAGTAATGGCAGTGCAAATCAGTAAAAACGGTGGGACTCGGGAGTATGTTTATTTACTTACCCCGGTTTGGACCTTATACTTCAACAAGTTACGTCTACCAAGCCAGACGACCAGGCGATTCGTTTTCAGCTTCAACGAATCCTTCAGAGCGCCGCATTCGCTCGGTCGGCCCGGATGAAGCGATTTCTTACCTTCGTGGTTGAAACGGCGCTGGAAGAAATATCCACAGATCCGCCGAATTTAAAAGAAAGCGTCATCGCCATGTCTGTTTTCGATCGAGAAGCTTCTTACGATCCGAAGCTCGATCCGATTGTTCGGGTGGAGGCGAGACGGCTAAGGGTAAAGTTGCAGGAGTACTACGACGGACCCGGTTGTACCGATGTGATTCGGATCGGCTTGCCGGCCGGTGGCTACGCTCCCACGTTCCATCAATTGACAACCCTGCAGCCGGAGGCGGCCGTAAATGTGGAGATTCAGGCCGTTCAGGCGATCACGTCACCCCATTCTGTTGGGAACAAGTGGAAACGCGTGTATCTGTGGAGTGCCGCGGTAGCGCTGGCTGCTGCAACGCTCTCGTCCGTATGGATTTTTTGAAGTAATTCCGCAACATCGGTGTCCGCCGTTTTCACTCCGCTTCCTTTCACAACGAAAGAGGGTATCGAGGTAACGCCGTCCTTTTCACCGGATGGAAACAGAGTGGTGTATGCGGAACACGATTCTGCGGCCAGCCATTTCGGGCTCACTGTTCAGGAAGTTTTCTCCGGAAAACAAACTCACCTAACGAAGGCCGCCACGGATGATTTCAGTCCGGTTTGGTCGCCCGACGGAAGCTTGATCGCGTTCGTACGAAAAACCAGTGGAAATACCGCTGATGTTTTGGTTATCCCCTCCGGCGGCGGTCCCGACCGCAAACTAGCGACTGGCATATTGGGGGCTTTCTCTCAGCTGTGTCTGAGCTGGACACCCGATTCGCAGTGGGTCGCATTCGTCGGGGTTGGCAGTCCGTCGGCTTCTATTCAGATGGTGTCCCTGGTCGGCCACGGCGTAAAGCGTCTGACCTACCCGCCTGAGGGCGTAAACGACTATTAGCCGGCAATCTCGCCGGATGGCCGCCACCTGGCGTTCACCCGCGATCTGGGTGGAGGGATCAACGTCGTGCATCTGGTTCGGATCGATAAGAATTACGATGCGCAGGGTCAGCCATGGCGTCCCTCCTGGAATCGCTTCTCCAATGCTTTCTCGTTTTCTCCAGCCTGGACCGGCGATGGAAAAGACTTGGTGTTTGTCGCGACGTTTGGAGGACCTCACCGGCTGTGGCGCGCACCCGCGCGGGGCGGTGAGCCGGTTTTGCTCGCCTGGGCGGGACAGAATGTTACCGCGGCTGGGATTTCGCACCAAAAACAACTTGCTTTCGCTTATGACACCGACGATACAAATATTTGGCGTTTGGACCTTAATTCATCGAGCGAGACAACGCCGAATCTGCGCCCGGTAATCACGAGTACGCGAACGGAAGTTAACCCGCAGGTCTCGCCGGACGGTCGATCCATCGCGTATGAGTCCGATCAGGGAGGCTACATCAATATATGGATCGCAGATATTACAAGCGGCGCCACCCGGCAATTGACGGATTTTAAAGTAGGTGTAACAGGCTCGCCAGCATGGTCGGCCGACGGGCGATTCATTGCGTTCGATTCGCGCAAGGACGGAAATCCAGAGCTGTACGTCATCTCGTCCCAAGGAGGTGAGCCACGCCGACTAACGAACTCGCCGTCGATCGATTCGTTGCCTGTCTGGTCGCTGGATGGACACACAATCTATTTCGCATCGAATCGCTCGGGAGCATTTGAAATCTGGAACATGCCGGCGGCGGGCGGGGAAGCGGTACGCGTCACCTATGCAGGCGGTTACGCCCCCCCCCGACTATCGCCTAACGGACGAACGATGTATTTTACAAAAGGTCGCGCGACAGTCACCTCACTCTGGCGGCTAACCCTGCCGGACTCTACGCCGGAAGTGGTTGCCGGTGAGATGTTGGGACGCGAATTCGCTACAACAACCGATGGCGTGCTTTACCTGGCTGAATGCAATTTGAATGAACGCTGTGTCATACGGCTGCGAAACGGGTCGAAAACCGCGGTGAGACTTGCGGTGATTCCTAAGCGCACGGCCTATGGCGTTTCCGTTTCCCCGGACGGCCATTACCTCTATTTCGCCCAGACAGACACCGCTGGTTCTGACATCATGCTGGTCAACGGCTTCCGTTAACCACTGCGAGGCAAACTCCGCGCGTAGACGCAAACTTACGGAGCTATCGGTAGCGCTGATACCCGGTGTATGTTCCTATCAACTGTTGAGATACACATGTCACGCCAATAGTGGCCGGGGCCGTTTAGAGACTGCACAAGAAGCTTACCGTTTAGAACGTAAGAAATGTATTTTCTACTGAAAGTCAGTGAAGGATGAAAGTACGAGACTGGTTGGCACGCGTTCGAATTGTTCGCATAACAAAACAATTCAAAACACCGCCGTGCCCTCGGTAACCATAAGGCTCAGGATCACCGCAGCCCCACACTGTTTTGAGACCGCGTTTGGATCGAACACTCCATCTGAAGTGAACTTTCCTTTTACGTAGTGGTTCGAGAAACTCCAAAGATAAGGTGTTAAGACTTCCGGGTGACGGGTTCGGTAGCCGAATCCGTTGAACCCTTCAAGTTTAAATAAGGCCAGCGGTGCCGACCACTTACTCGAGCCTGCCAAGTTATCAAAGGTTAGTGCATCGATGGCGCTATCTTCCCAGAGGAAAGGCGGTTGTCCGGCGATCGGGCGTCCTTTCGGAACGTGAACTGTGCGAGCGGTTAGTGGATCACCGTTGTGAAGATGTGTCTTGAAGTTTGAGGAGCTTTCTAAGCTGTGCAAGATGCCTACGATGAACCATGGGACGCCGGTAGCTGCCGACACCGTTGCATATCGGGCTTGGCCACCGATTACCTTAGCTTTTGCTTTGTCGACCAGCGCTTGCTTGTCGGATTGAACCTGGCACGTCGAGAATAAATGATCGTACTCGTCGCGGAGCTTGGGAGTTAGAACAATAGACATGGCACGAAGGATTATAGGGCAAAGCGTGCTTATGTCAAGACTTAATTCGACCAACTGTTTGTTTCAAGAACGCTACTGATCTGTGACAGTAAGCGTTCCAAAATCAAGCACCCGTCGAAGCTGGCCTTTTTCGATCGTCATGCGCTCGCCGTCCATCTCGGCATGGATGTTCGCGCCCTCGAAGAGCTTCCAATCCGAGCGGTCCGGAGGGCTGTCGAAACGGAAGTGCATGTCCGCGCCGCGTAACGAACGGAACCAGACTTCCGGGCTGCCGGTCAGGTCAAAACGCATCGGCAGGGCGAGGATCGCGTCGCGAAATGCCGCGAGTGTCGCGAACTGAGATGCGGGTGCTACTTGTAGCACGACTCCGTTTCGCAACCCCGTGCTGAAAAGTCGCCGATCTCCGCCGGCCATCGGCTTCCATATATAGGGTTGCAATGGACGCAACGCGATCCAAGCGTCGCCGCCACGGCCGAAGATCCAGCCTGAGCGGTGTTCCTCCACCTGCTGAAGATCCTTTGAAAAGAAACCGTTGACATGCGCGAATCGCGATCCGGCAGGAATGTCGTAAAGGGCAATCAAAGCGTCTTCCTGCTGGAGGATGCGTTCGAAGGGAGAGCCGCCCACCAGCTTGTCCGGCGAATCATATTGCTTCTTGGAGCGGACTACCGTTTCTACGATGCCATCCCGCGCAAAGGTGAAGTAGGTCTGCAGTTCCCGCACCGACGAATGCGGGTTGAGCGTGAACAGCGTATTGTGTCTTCCGGTGGCATCAGGGACCCGCCACGTCACATCCCAGGAGTGCTGCTGGATGGGCTGCAGGATGCCGCCCTGGTCCGAACTAACGGCGTACTCCTGCCGCATATACGTGGTCTTGAAGACATCCCCGTGCAGAGACTCCGTAAAGCGCCACCGGTTGCGCGTTCGCTTTCGTTCATGGTGCGTATAAGGAACGGAGCGATCCCGGGCAATCTGGCGCAGCACCTCCGGCGGCTCATAATCGCTGGCCAATACATACCAAGGCATGAAACTGTCATAGTGTGGCGAGGCGGCGCCGCCTAAGGGTTGGCCCAAGCCGAACCAGAGCCATCCGAAATCGCTCGACACGTTGCCGGACTTATCGATAACGCCGTCATCGTAGACGCGGGATTGCGCGCCCACATAGGCGCCGTCCACGTTCTCCGGCGCATAATCCGCAATGAGCCAATCGAGCATCATGCGTGCGCGCTGTTTCATCGCAGGATCTGCGGCCCACTCCGCGAGATACGACATAGGAATGAGATACACGCCGATGTAATGAGGAGAATCGTATTCGCCTTGCCCGCGTCGGGTAGTCAGTTTGACCCAGCTCTCGATCCAACCGCGTGCTTCCTCCAGGTTCTCTTTTGACGTTTTGCCGTTGTACCATCGCGACCCGTCTTCATCCGGCCAGTGCTGCGCCATCAGATACAGGCACGTGTAATACAGCAGCCAATGATTTTCCGTATCGCCGCGGTAAGGCATGTAGGTTCGCCATACGTCGCGCAGCTTCGCGCGAGCTTCGCGGGACAGCTGGCCTTGATCGAGATATGCGATGGCGGTCACCGGATACATCCAGAACATATCGCCGGAAGGACCGGCATCGAGTAGTTCGACCAGGGAGCGCGAACAGAACTCCGGAGTCCGATGCTCCTTCAGCCGTGCCGCGATCGCAAGGTAACCCAGCGTGCCGGTGGTTGCGGTGGATTCGGAGTAGGC
>CAXSIG010000396.1:5557-5781 GCA_964237255.1 uncultured Bryobacteraceae bacterium | reverse complement strand
GGCGTTTATCGCTGGCGTAACGATTCACTTGGGTGGCGACCGCTAGTCTCGAACATACTGCGCAACACCACCGAACAACTCGGCATGCCAAACGCGCGCTGGAACGAATCGATCTTTCGAGCCTCTGTTGCCATTCAGCAGAAGCTCGGCATCAATCCGAACGACCCTGAGACGACGTGGCGCGGCACCTCGATGCCCGTTTTCTCCTTCATGCTGTTGCTCGC
>CAXSIG010000396.1:0-5547 GCA_964237255.1 uncultured Bryobacteraceae bacterium | reverse complement strand
ACACCTGTTGCGTCGCGAACAAACGAGATACATTGGCGCGATTGCGGCCGCTCTCTTCTCGTTTTGCGCTTACCTGAAATGGCCACCGTTTCTGGGGCGCTTATTCCTCCCGCTCTTTATTGCCGCCGCCCCTCTTGCGGCAAATGTTGCTCGATTTGCTTCACCCGTGTTGCCGATCGCGATCGCGCTCTTGCTCCTGGACGGCACAAGGCGCCCCGTCCTCGAAAACTGGGTTCGACCGCTCCGGGGCCCTCACAGCGTCTTTACCGTTCCCCGCCCTCTTCAATACTTCTCGGACATGACGCAATGGAACGAAACCATGGCGTACCTGGAAACTGTAAAACTACTCTCCACCACCAGCTGTTCCACCATCGGGTTAGACATTAATAATGAGCAACTCGAGTATCCCCTCCAGGCGCTACTCCGCGAATCGCGTCCTGAAATTGCGTTTGTTCACACGGGTACGCACAATGCGTCAGCCAGGTACCGGCAACCCGTCCCACTCGCGCCGTGCTCCGTGGTTTGTTTCCACTGCGCGGACGATTTGGCGCGACAGTCGCTGTACAAAGACTTCGCCACACGTGTAACAGTTGGCAACTTCGTAGTCTTCCGCTAATGGCGGGCGTGAACGCCGGAACCCATTCCAGACAGTTCCAGCGGTACGATAACAACGTGGAAGCACGGCCCGTCACCCCAGCCGAGATTATCGACCTGATCCTCATCGAGTTCCGCGCGGAGATCCTCGAAATGCGCTATTCGAACCTGGTGCGTAGCGTCTTCCAGGTCTATCTCGGTCCCCGTGACCTCAAGCGGCTCGCCCCCGTTCTAGCCCGCACCCGCGCGGAGGCCACTCGCGCGCTGAACGAGGAACTCGCGCAACTCAACAAGCGCAAGCTTCGCATCCCCGGCTTTCCTCAGAATCAGAAGCGGTACGAAGTCGTCGGCGATGGCTGGCTTATCGACTTTCACGAGAATACGGATGACGATGCTGAGGACAACCCGCTCATCATTCAGTCCGAGTTCGCCCCCCCTCCCGACGCGCCGAGCGACGGCAACGATACGGATGAGCGTATCGGCACCGATACCGTCCGTATTACAAAAAAACAGGCATCGGGCCTTACCCAGACCACTACCGAAACAGTCCGCAGCCCGAACTTGATGACGCGCAAGCCATCGGGCATCGTGTTCGCAACTCTCGATTACGCCGATGAACGGGGCGAACAACAATATGAGATGACCAAAGAGCGGATCAAAATCGGTCGCGGAGCCGCCGATTGCTGGGTGGATCTGCGGCTATACGCGAAACAGGACATCTCGCGCGAACATATTCAGGTTCGCCATGACACGGAGTCCGGTAAGTTTTTTTTAAAGGACCTGAGTACATACGGCACAACCGTCGATGGCAAGCGCGTCCCGCCTTCGATCGAACGCTCCGGCGGCAATGAAACGGACAACAATATCGAGGTTCCGCTGCCAACCAAGGCAAAGATCGGCTTGGCCGGTGTAATGGAATTACAATTCCGGGCCGCACGGAAGTAAGCCGCGGGACAGCGCATGTACAGGCAAAGCAAAGAAGCATGAAGTGGTTGTTTGAAGCAAGCCACATTTTTACGGCGGCCTTCCTTCTCTTCGCGCTAACACTCGCGGTTCTGGTCGCAAAGCAATCCAAATGACCAAAGTCCACTCCGCTGGTGTAAGCGAACAAGGCAACGTTCGCGGCAACAATGAAGACCGATACCACATCGACGCTGAGCGTGGCATATATCTCGTTGTAGACGGCATGGGTGGACAAGCAGCGGGAGAAGAGGCAGCGGAAATCGCGGTCTCCACGCTCCGCGCCCGCCTGGAGCGAGCTACCGACTCCCCCGATCTTCGGATCCGAGAAGCCATCGCGCTGGCTAACAACGCGATCTACGAAGCGGCCGCCGCCAACCCGGAGTGGTCCGGCATGGCCTGCGTTCTAACCGTTGCAGTTCTGGAGAACGGGTCCGCCACCCTCGGCCACGTCGGCGATTCCCGTGCGTACCTAATTTCCGCCGGCCAGATCGAGAAAATTACCCGCGATCATTCCCCTGTCGGGGAGCAAGAAGACGCCGGGCGGCTGACCGAGGATGCAGCCATGAAACATCCGCGACGCAACGAAGTGTATCGCGATGTCGGCTCCGAGCCTCGCACGCCGGATGACGCGGACTTCGTAGAGATTTACCAGATCCCTTTCACGAATCGCGACGCCCTGCTTCTATGCAGCGATGGGCTGAGCGACGTAGTGCCGCGCCAGCGCTTGGCATCGGTCGTGGAAACGTACGCCGGCGACCCTGAATCGGCGCTGAGAAATTTGGTCGCGGAAGCCGTCCAAACGGGCCGCGACAACGTGTCGGCGGTGTTAATCGAAGGCGAGGATTTTGCCAAGCCGTCGGTCCCTGTTCAAATTACGAATCAAGGGCGAACGCTCACGCCGCTCTGGGTTTTCCTAGGTCTGCTGGCCGGGCTTGGAATCGGATTTCTGCTGCGCCCTATTCTGACGCCTGAGCCGCGTATCAACCGTGTCATGCATGTCGGCAACGGCGGTTTCGTCACGGTAGCGGAGGCCGTGATGACTTCCGCGTTCGGTGACATCGTCGACGTCTCTGCGGGCGATTATCCGGAGCACGTCGTTTTGAAGGAAGGGGTCAATATCATCGGGCACAACGGGGCGAAATTGAACGGCGGTCTCTCCGCCGATCAAATCCAACACGGCAGCGTTTCGGGTGTGACCGCAAGCGCGATTACGGCCACCAACTCCCGCGTTGAGTTCGATAACGTCACCGTCCCCGGACGGGTTGAGATTCTCGGCAACTCCACAGGGGCTCTTCGGCACTCGCATATCGGCGCTCTAACAATTGCGGAGACGGCCAAGCCCGCTCTCGAAGGGAATCAGGTTGGAGCCGAACGATAACTGGGGAGCTTTTCGCATTGTTCGCTTCCTCGGCAGCGGCAACATGGGCGAGGTCTTTCTCGCGCACAACCAGTTTTCCGGCAAGGATGTAGCCGTCAAGCGTGTACGCCGCGCGCCGGGCGCTGAAGGTGAAGAGAAGATCGAAGCGGAACGCACCGGGGCGGATCTGGAACGCCGTCTTTCCGATGTCGATCCGCGTGTCACAAAAGTTTATTCATTCGGAGAGATTGAGGGCGACCTATTTATTGAGATGGAGTACGTCGAAGGGCGCGACCTTTCCGTAGTCCTCTCCGAAGGCCAACTGCTCCCGGGACGCGCCGCCGTGATCGCCCTCGAACTGTGCGAGATGCTGGTGAACCTTGGCATCTCAAACGTAATCCACGGCGACCTCAAGCCGAAGAACATTCGCATCGACGAACATGACCGCATTCGCGTCATGGATTTTGGCGTAGCCAAAGCTCTGGCAAAGTCCCGCGATCAGACGGTTGCGCTATTTGGCAGCATTGCTTACTGCTCTCCGGAGCGCCTCGATTCGGGTGAGATGACTCTCGCTTCCGATCTCTGGAGCGTCGGCGTGATGCTGTACGAAATGCTTGCCGCCAGCTTGCCATTTCAAGGCGCGAGGCCCGAACTGCTCGAACGCCGCATTCGTTCCGGTGCCGCTCCAGCCCCTCTGCCCGATAGCGTTCCCGAACCGCTACGACGCATTTGCATACGCATGTTGGCCCCACGGATTGCCGATAGGTATCAATCGCCGGGAGAGTCGCACGCGGATTTGAAACATTTCCTGAATGGCGAGCCCGTCCCCGAATATGTGTTTGCGGACGCAGACCGCACGGTCCGCACGCAGCAACAGCCCGCCGCTACGCCGCCGCGCCCAAACCTATCGTGGCTCTTGACGCGGCGCACGGTCGCCGTCGGGTTATCGGTCCTGCTGGCGCTTTTTATCGTGATCTGGGCCATGGTCCGTCCACACTATCGGGCATGGGCGGACACGCGAGAACTGAAACACGATATCGAATCCGAGCACGTCACCGTCGACACGGCATGGACCCGCTACAAGGGCATCGCCGATCGGAAGAAAGTCAGCATGGCGATGTGGGGAATCGGTAGTCCCCTGGAAGCCAAACTGATCGCGGAAGGCGACAAACCCATCGTGGAATTCCGCAACAGCGATTACCCCTCGGTGAAGGAGGGAACGTGGCGCCGCTCCGTAACGTATTTCTCTCGGGCGCTCGAATTGGAACCGGGGGACAAAAACATAAAAGCCAAGCTTCGTGTATGTGAGGGGCACCTGGAACGGATCGGGGCAAACAACCGGCAGGCGATGTTGAACGATGCCGATTTGAAATTCCACGAAGCAGCCGACCTGATGCGCAAGTCACCGGATCCGTGGCTTGGCCTGGCCCGCCTTTACGCCTACAATATGAACGATCTGGAGCGTGCGCAACAAGCTCTCGATGAGGCTGCCAAGCGCGGGCATCCGGAATCCCGCCGCGAGATGTTCACCATGGCCGAAGGGTACGCCAGCCGCGCGTTGCAGGAAGTTCGCGACGCAGACCAACTGCACTCCGTCCGAGACTCTCAAATGGATGCGCTACACCGTTCCCGTTCCGATTATGAGCATGCGCGCGTGCTTTACGCCCAACTGGGTTCGTTTAGCAACGCACCGGTAAAGCTTCTCCGGTCGGTCGATGGCATCGCAACCGTGGATAACAGGATGAAGGAACTGAACCCGTGACCACCACAAGGCAAAGCGCCGCGGCGCGGGTGGCGGAAAGAAGAAGTGTTGCGCCGGCACTCACGTTTCGAGCGCAGGAACTTGTTCTTCTTCTACTGAGCAGCGCCATTGTGGTTGCGGGCTTGTGGCTGATCTGGCAATCGAAGGCGCGCGTGTTCGATGCCTATGAAAAAGGTTTGCCGGGCGGACAGATCGCAGACCTTCATCAAATTAAATCCGCTCAGCAGCTGCTGCCCTTCCTGACATCCGTGACAGGTAACGAAGATCGCGATTTCATTGCACATCGCATCTTTGCGGTACGCTCGCGCGAGTTCGCCAATGCGGGAGCTATCGGAAACATTCGAGTTACCGCGAAAGAGATAGCGGCGCATCCTCATCTGGAAGCCTACCCGAAACGCATCGCCGATGCCGAAGCGCGCGAGTCCAGACGCAAGCCCCGACTGTTCGGGGGTGGACCCAGGTCCGCAACGGTCCCACTGCTCACGCCCGAGGAAATGCGTGGCTTCAAACAAGGAATCGTGGTGCGCGGACCGCGCGAGTATCGCAACCGCTTCTTGCTGTGGTGCGGCGCGTTCGTGCTGGTCTTCTTCGGCGTGCATCTCTTCTGGCGCGTCCGAGGCTTTAATGGCGATCAGCTTCTGCTGCCCGCGCTTCAACTTTTGAGCGGCGCCGGCTTGATTTTAATGGTCAGCCTTCGTGACCCTTTGCGCGACACTTTGATGTTTCAAGACTTCGCCGAAGGTCTTGTGCTGGGCGTTATCTTTTTGGCCATTCTGAGCACCATCGACTTTGAACGCCAACTGCGCGGGCTGAGCTATGTATGGCTGGGCTTTAGCATCGTTTTAGCTGGTGCGCTTGCGGTATTTGGAAG
>CAXSIG010000395.1:5544-5798 GCA_964237255.1 uncultured Bryobacteraceae bacterium | reverse complement strand
ATTTTCTGGTCCTTGGCCACACTTGTTCTTTTTGCTTTTTTAACCGTCTCCCTCAATACAGGTATTGCGCCGGGGATGTCGGCTGTGGGCAAATCGAATGATCCCCTGTTTCTCGGGTTTCGTACTCTCTTTGAAAACGGGCTGCAGGCGAAACTTCTTGCATTAATCGCATGCACAGGGCTGGCGGCCAGCTTCCACGGGATTATCTACGCTTACGGCCGGCAGATCTATTCGCTCTCCAGAGCGGGCTATTT
>CAXSIG010000395.1:4674-5534 GCA_964237255.1 uncultured Bryobacteraceae bacterium | reverse complement strand
CCCTACTGGCTCTCCGCCACTCACCCGAAGCGTCGAACTCCGCACCGTGCTTTGATCGCGGGCGGAATTATCGGATATCTTGCGGCACTGTTGATCTCTTACGTGCCGCAGAACAGCCCGGTGGCAGGGGTTTTGTTAAACATGGCGGTGTTCGGCGCGGTGCTCGCGTATGTCTTCCAGATGCTCTCGTTTATCGTCTTGCGGGTGCGGTATCCTGCCCTAACGCGACCTTTCATTAGTCCCTTGGGAATTACTGGCGCGGTAATCGCCATCGCTATTGCTTCCATAACAGCAGGGGCACTTTTCTCTAATGCGGAATACCGGCCTGGAGCGTGGGGTATGGTGATCTGGTTCGGATGTGGGTTCTTGTACTTTGCGCTTTACTCTCGTAAGCGACTCATCCTTTCTCCGGAAGAACAGTTCGCACTCGATCAGCGACGAACCTAGCCGTCATGAGCTTCCGTACCGTGCTCGGCAGTCGCGTCTACCGGTTTGAAGACTTGCAAACACTTCTGGCAAAAGCCAGCCCGGAGCGATCCGGCGACCAACTCGCAGGCATAGCCGCAGCAAGCTTCGAAGAGCGGACCGCGGCTCAAATGACGTTAGCGGACCTACCGCTAAACAAGTTTCTAACTGTTCCAGTAATTCCATACGAGATCGATGAGGTTACTCGCTTAATCTGCGATCAGCACGACGCCGAAGCATTTGCCTCAATTGCTCACTTCACGGTGGGTGAATTTCGGGAGTGGCTCCTCAGCCATCAGGTGGATGGGGACGTTCTAAGCCGCACTGCTCCCGGGCTGACTCCGGAGATGGTCGCAGGCGTGTCAAAACTAATGCGCCAACAGGACTTAATCAAA
>CAXSIG010000395.1:2254-4664 GCA_964237255.1 uncultured Bryobacteraceae bacterium | reverse complement strand
TCGCTTTCGAACGACTGTCGGGCTTCCCGGCCGCCTTTCCACCCGTCTGCAACCGAATCATCCCTCGGACGACATCCAGGCAATTACCGCAAGCATGATCGACGGGCTATTAATGGGCAGCGGAGATGCCGTTATCGGCGTGAATCCAGCGTCGGACGATCCCGCCATTGTGAGACAGCTTCTGGATCTGATCGATGCATTGCGAGAGCGTTTCCAAATTCCGACCCAAAGTTGCGTTCTGGCGCACATCACCACCCAGATGGATGCCATTGCCGCGGGCGCTCCAGTGGACCTTGTCTTTCAATCCATCGGCGGCACGGAAAAGACAAATACGTCTTTCGGCGTGAATCTATCGCTGCTCAAAGAAGCGCGGGAAGCAGCTTTGGATCTTGGTCGTGGAACTGTTGGCCAGAACGTCATGTATTTTGAAACAGGGCAAGGCAGTTCGCTGTCGGCGAATGCTCACTGCGGTGTGGATCAACAGACTTGTGAAGCCCGCGCCTATGCGGTCGCCCGCCACTTCCAGCCCATGCTGGTGAATACCGTGGTGGGCTTTATCGGACCCGAATACCTGTATAACGGTAAGCAGATTTTGCGCGCTGCCCTGGAAGATCACTTTTGCGGCAAACTGCTCGGACTCCCCATGGGCTGCGACGTTTGCTATACAAATCATGCGGATGCGGACGACGATGACATGGATGCGCGGGTGTCAACTACATCATGGGCGTACCCGGGTCCGACGATATCATGTTGAATTACCAGAGCAGTTCCTTTCACGACGCGTTGTATCTACGCTCTCTGCTTGGGCTGCGGCCAGCGCCGGAATTTGAAGCATGGCTCGAGAATCAAAGGCCGGGTTTGCCGGAGATGCTCGCTTTGCTGGGGCCATGACGGATCTCCGAACCTTTACGCCGGCACGCGTGAGTCTTGGAGCGGCGGGCGACAGCCTTCCTACTGCACCCTTGCTTGCCCTTCGACTGGCCCATTCTCGGGCCAGAGATGCTGTGCGGCTGCCTTTCGACGCGGATACGCTTCGGAGAGACATGGCGGCTAAGAGTTGGCCGTCTATTCTGGTGCAGAGTGCGGTGGCCGGGCGGGATGAGTATCTACGACGACCCGATCTTGGCCGCTGCTTAGCGGAAAGCGATATCGAATCGTTCAGCCATTGCACCCGCTCGCCGAAGATGCTATTCGCTATCAGCGATGGACTGTCTGCACCCGCAGTGGAACGGCATGCTGTTCCACTTCTTGAAGATATCTTTGCTATGCTTCCACACGCTCCGGCTGAAGATTGCCCGATCGTAGTGATCAAACACGGCCGCGTCGGTATCTCGGACGCTCTCGGGGATCGGCTTAACCCGGATGTCATCGCATTGCTGATCGGGGAACGTCCAGGCCTGAGTTCGCCGGACAGCCTTGGTGTCTATCTTACGTGGCGGCCGCACACAGGCCGCACGGATGCAGAGCGCAACTGCGTCTCGAACGTTCACGACGCGGGCCTCTCATATGAAAGTGCCGCAAAGAAGGTTGTGTTCCTGATTCGAGAAATGAGCCGTCGCGAACTGAGCGGCCTTTCTCTGAAAGACACTTCCTCTACTTCCCAAAACCTACTTCGTTGACTCGGGAAGTGCGAACGCAACGATGCTGCCGCCGGACGCCGCCTCATTCTTGCCGCCACCGCACACGATCACTACATACTCGCGACCGTTCAACTCGTAAATGGAGGGCGTGGCGTTTCCCGCAGCCGGGAGAACGGCTTCCCAGAGCAGCTTACCCGTCATCTTGTCGTACGCATGAAACTTGTTGTCGAAGCTGGTTGCCCCAATGAAAAGGAGTCCACTGGCGGTGACTACAGGGCCCCCGTAGTTATCGCTGCCCGTGTCTTTGATTCCTTTGGCGGCTAGTTCAGGATATTCACCAAACGGTATTTGCCACCTGATCTGTCCCTTGTTCAAATCAATCGCGTTAAGGGTACCCCAGGGTGGCGTGAGCGGTGGATACCCTTGCGGATCTCGAAAAAGAATGTATCCCTCATTGCGGTACTTCAGCCAGTTGGGGTCGTTCTCCGCTGTGCTTGGATCAACCGTTCCCTTGTCCTGTCCGGTGATCAGGAAACTGGCGATCTCGTCGATGTTGCGGCCCAGGTGACTGTAGCCCGGCATGCGCCCCGTCCCTTCGCGTGTGCGCCGCTTTCCAATGTCGACCAGTGAAGGATAAGTGGGCGGCGCTCCTTTTCGATCGTTGCCATGACAACCCGCGCAATTGTTTTTGTAGAGAGACGTCGTGTCATGCGTGACCATTCGAATGATCCACGGCTGTTCGTTCGAATTGACGTAGAGCAGCCCGGTCGCCGGGTCATACGCGGCTCCGCCCCACTCACCGCCCCCGTCCGTACCGGGAAACAGAATCG
>CAXSIG010000395.1:0-2244 GCA_964237255.1 uncultured Bryobacteraceae bacterium | reverse complement strand
CCGCGTGTGCTGGGTGGCGTAAACATGCCGTTCGAATCGTATTTCCGAAACTCTTGCAGCACTGCCGCGTGCGCCTCCGGCGTCCGGTTCGTCACCATGTCTTCCGTAAAGTTCTGGCGCGTGAAAGGCGGAGGAGCAACGGGATATGGCTGTGTCTCGGCCAGAACCTCGCCATCCAATTTCGAAGCGGGCACCTTGCAATATTTCACCGGGAACAAAGGCGCACCCGTTTTTCGATCCAGAACAAATACATAACCCGTCTTCGTAATTTGGGCCACTGCTTCCACCGGCTTGCCATCGCGCGTAACCGTGACAAGGCTTGGGGCTGCTGGGAAATCCAATTCCCAAACGTCGTGCTTCACGTCCTGGAAATGCCAGACTCGTTTGCCTGTGCGCGCGTCGAGCGCTAATACGCAATCGGCGAAAAGATTGTCGCCCACGCGGTTGGCCCCGTAAAAGTCGAACGACGCCGAGCCCGTCGCGGCAAACACCATGGCGTTCTTCGGATCGATCGCGAGCCCGGCCCAAGCATTGGCTCCGCCCGAAACTTGATACGAATCCTTGGACCAAGTTTCGTATCCGAACTCTCCAGGCTTAGGAATAGTACGGAACACCCATCTCAGCTTTCCGGTCTTCGCATCGAAAGAGCGAATGAAGCCCGGTGACCCTGGCAGAGTTTCGGGGACCGTACTTCCTAAAATGATCGAGTCTTCGAAGATCACTCCCGGGCTGCTCGCGCTGACACTCATGGACTCCACCGGACGATCAAGATCTTCGCGCAAGTCGATGTGCCCGCCTGTGCCAAACGTCGAAATCGGCTTGCCGCTTTTCTTGTCCAGAGCCCATAGGAAATTCCGGTGCGTAAAGAAGACACGGTCTTGATACACCGTCACTCCGCGATGCCGGTATCGCCGCTGCGGCGCAGCTCCACCAACCGGATCAAAATTCCAAAGCTCCTCTCCAGTTGTTGCGTCCAGTGCAATCACATGCAACTTTGGCGTCATCGCATATAACACGCCTCCGACAATGATCGGATTGCTCTGCATTTCAGAGCCTTTGAACGCATCGTGCGAATCGTAGGTCCAGGCCACCTGAAGCTTGCTTACGTTGGCCGGGGTAATCTGGGTCAAACCTGAATAGCGAATATTCAGAGGACCGCCGTTGACCGGCCAGTCCACGTCGTCGGCTTTGGCGCTCACCGAAAACGAAGCGCAGACTAAAAGCAGAAAAGTTCTCTTGCGCATGATTAAGGCTGCGGTTTGAGATCCCCGCCTTCTGAAATCGACAGGTTGAACTTCTCTTTTTCTTTCTCACGTTCCAGATACGGAATACCTTTCTCCATCCATTCCGGTGCGGGAGCGCCTTTCAAGTAATGATCGAAGAATTGCTGCATCCGGACAGTGAAGTCTTTCTGATCAGGACGACGGCGGATGCCGTGTGGCTCGCCGTTGTAGTTAAACAGGTAGGCGACTTTTCCAAGGCGGCGCATGCTAAGAAAGAACTCGATGCCTTGGTACCACGGCACCGCGTCGTCATTGTCGTTTTGCAGGATCAGCATCGGGGTGGTTACGCGGTCTAGCATGAAAATGGGAGAGTTCTCAATGAACTGCAGGGGTTTATCCCAAAGCGTGCCCCCGATGCGAGACTGCGTTTTTTCATATTGAAATTGCCGCGGCAGACCGCTGCCCCACCGGATGCCGTTGTACGCGCTAATCATGTCGACCACCGGTGCTCCCGCTTCTGCGGCCGCGAACAAATGCGTCTGGGTCATCAGGTATGCGATCTGGTATCCGCCCCAACTATGACCCTCAATGCCGATGTGAGCACGGTCCACATAACCTTTCCCCACAACCGATTCGATTGCGGGAAGAATACACTTCATCGCGCTCTGTCCCGGATGTCCCGTGGTGTACACGATATCGGGAGTAAGAATTAGGTAACCATTGCTGACGTAAAACGGAATGTTGATCGTCGTTCCCGGCGCGGGCCGCACAAAGTTGTTTACATTTTGGGTTAGGCGCTCATAGATGTAGATGATCATCGGATACTTCTTCTTCGGATCGAAGTTGTCCGGTTTGTACAGCGTGGCTCGAAGCGGCACGCCGTCATCGTTGCGGTAAGAAATTAACTCAGTGGAACCCCATAGCATTTCTGCCTGTTGTGGGTTGGCGTTCGTTACCTTTTTCGGCGCTTCGAATGTGGACTCCGTCACGTACAGATCGGGCTGATCGCGAAACGTGGTCG
>CAXSIG010000394.1:0-5801 GCA_964237255.1 uncultured Bryobacteraceae bacterium | reverse complement strand
GATCGCATTCAATACAGCACGAACGTTGGTTGTACGCGGTCGGCCACCGGGCTGCGCTCCCGGAAGAAGCGGGGCGACGAGCTCCCAAGCTGAATTCGTCAGATCAGTTGCATACGGGCTGTTTGGCATTCATTCTCAGTCTGCCGGGCCCCTGCCGAAGCTTCTCAAACACCCTCTGATTGACTTGAACTACCGAACGCGAGATCTGCTCCAGTCGCTGGGCAATCCCATACCCGTGGGAAGCCTTAAGGGAGACGATCTGGAGGATCAGCATGTCGAGCGTGCCTTGCGGGATGGGAAAACGCGGTGAGGACATGGATACCTTGAGCTTCTACATCTCAAGATAAATCTAGAATAGGGCGAAGGTCAAGCTATGGGACTACGACACGCATCTGGAAGTCAGTTGGAGTTGCAAAACCTGCCATCGTTGCTTCGGATTCGGAGCTTAATGCCCCAGGTAGATCACTCAGCCAAGTGTTGCAGTCGGTCAGGCATTCGGAACTTTTGCCCGAAGAACGGCAATACCATCGACAAACCCGCGGTACGCCTCACTCCGTCATATTCCGGAGCGCGACATCAAGCCCAACTCTTCGATTTTCGATTTTCGACGCTTCGACTTAGTAGAGCAAACCGCGCGGCGCTGAGACCGTCATATAAGAAGCTTTTGCTTATGTTTTCGAAAACCGTAACGCACCGCTACGTTTTCCTAATTGCGTCAGGTCGCATTCTCGGGTCGCCAATGATGTCCCGCAAGGCAACCGAGGACAGAACGCCGCAAACAGCCCGGAGTCTCGCGCGGGAGGCGAGTTCGGAATTTCAGTCCGGGAATTTCCTAAAATCACCACACCTGGGCGAGTGGGTATTTGAAGTTTACCACGATCCTATGATCAGCTTTAGCACCGGCTGCCTCTATGCAGAAGCCAAAGAGCCGAACGTGCCATTGATGGGAGAGTGTCGCAAACATGAATATTATTACTAAACCAGTCTCTGCCGCTATTCTCATGCTGGTATCTCGCTACGCAAACGGCCAATTATTCGAGGTTGCCTCAATACATCGCTATGTTCGCAGTTCGCACGACACGAGCCTAAATATTCTGCCTGGAGGAAGAATCAGCGCTACGAGCACAACCTTGAAGACGTTGATCCGATACGCATATAAGATTCAGAGCTTTCAACTCGCCGCGACCCTGAAAGAAATCGCGGCTTGCGAAGTTTCTGCCCGCAAAGGGGACCGTTAATTTAGCGCATTTATGAGTTGGCTTGCGACCGTGTTAGTCGATAATGCTATGTGCATGCTTTTCTGCGACAAAACATCTTTCAAGGAGTACCAGGAGTATGCCGAGTC
The DNA here is from genome assembly GCA_964237255.1 of uncultured Bryobacteraceae bacterium. Lineage (GTDB taxonomy): Bacteria > Acidobacteriota > Terriglobia > Bryobacterales > Bryobacteraceae > JALYXI01. The sequence continues at coordinate 4,456 of CAXSIG010000394.1, read as the reverse complement.
TAGACTGGACGAGGAGAACACGAGATACTCTCCGTCTATTCCGTACAGTTTACCAAAAGGCTGGTTGCCGTCCTTGCGACTCCATTCGATGAGAGATTCCCACCTTCCGCTGTTCTTATCAAGTTGGTAAAGGCCAGAAACTGCACCCGACAACTCCGCTATAACGAGCCCCGAAGGAGAAACAACAATACCATCTACCTGCTGATCATCATAAGCTCGCACTGGAGAAAATCGGACAACGTTTTGCTTATTGCCGGAACTAATTTCAACCCACTCATTGCTGTCCGCCGCGTAAACCCAGGTAAAAAGCGAAGAGCAACCAATGTCGTATCGACCGAACTTCCCACCGTGCCGATAAGGCCGGATCATTCCCCCTGAATCGGGATGGTCCGTGGGAAGAGTCGATGAGATTAAGGTTCCTTCGCTTGAGAAGTGATAGACGGTATCTATAGGTGACCGCTTCTTTTCAACCGAGTTTCTGTCAATCCCAAACACCCACAGACTTCCATCAGGGCCAAACCGCAAGTGCGATGCTGCTACAGGGTTTGTTTGAATGACTCGATCCATCTTGCCCTGGACGTCGAGAATACTAATCACATAGGCAACGGTGCCATCAGATCGCGTTGCATGAGCACTGACAGCGATCTTGCCATTATTACTCGCGGCGACATCCATTACCGTAACTTCGCTTGCACCAGTTAACCAAAACCGGGTCATCGGTAGAGAGCGGCCTTGGGAGTCCAAAATTGCCACGTTGGCTGTATTGGTTCCGGCTTTGGTAAAGGGAAGTCCTTTGAACAAAAGATAGCCATTCTCCCACCGGGGAGATTGGAAGCTTTTCAGAGAGGCATCGAACGTAACGGTCCTGGAAGGAAGTAATTGGCTAAAAGCCGTTGACGAACTGGCTAAAGCTAAACTGAAAAGTGCGTTAGAGAAATGTCTTGTTTTCATTGTCGGATCCTCCTAATAATTAGGGCAGAATTGGTCGAGTCTGCAATTGTGGCTGTAAACGCACGTTGCATTGTAGCAACGTAGACAGCCCTCGCCATAAAACGACTCGCCCGCATCTTGGTAACATTCAGCGTTGTCCTGACACGTGATAGAGCATGCAAAGTACATTTTTACCTCGTAATGGCCACTACACCCGCCAGCTTCACCACAGTCGGGATCATCGAAAACGCGGCGTAATTCGGGCTGCGTCGGGTCACGATGATAGACAAGTGGTGTCAGCGCCGTTTCTTGGCTGCCTGCGGAACCATCGAACGCCTCTAAAAGATTGCTCCCCGCAACGGCGAGCAGAGCTCCGTCAGGACTTATAGCAACGGAAGTGATATTTCCGAATCCAGATGGCACGACACCCTGGTATGTACGGTTTTCTCGAATATTGGCGATTCGTACCGAGTCCTTTGCTATCGCGGCCCATCGTCTACCATCCGGGGTAGTACACGCTCCAGTGACTTGCTTTCCGGGTTCCGGGGTCATCTGGCCCAGTTCTCGCTTTCGATCTTGGTCCATTAACCGTGCTCTGTCATTTTGTACAACAACCGAAATCCGCGGCGCTAAAAAGTTCACGGATGGTTTGGAGGATCTTGAAGCCGAACCAGAGTTGGCTATTATTTCTTCTGGAAGTGGGACCCGTTGGAGCACTTTAGAGGAATTGCGAAGGATCAACGCCGTACCATCGGTTGAAAATTCCAGCTTATCTCCTCCTCCCATGTTCCCTTCGACCGCCCACCCGCCCTCAAACGCATCTTTGCTAAGAAGCCGGTGAACGATAATCATCCCGTCCTCACTACCTGTTGCCGCCAAGCTCTTGCTCGGACTTAAAGCCACAGCCGATACTGCGGAAGCATGACCCGCGAAATGGGCATTGCATTCCATATTCTGCGTTGTGACCTCACATAGGAATGCCGCGCGGCCCTGCCCGATCGCGACCAAATCGCCGCCTGCATCGAACGCAGCGGTTTTGGTTGGTCGAATGTCGAGATTTTCAGGTATTTTTTTCTCCTCAGTTGTTCCATCGAACTTCCACGTTTTTACTTCGCTTCCGTCACCAACAGCTAGGACCTTTTCGCGTTTGCTATCCACGATCACAGTTTTAACGCCAATCGCAGAGAGGGCATTAGAAAAGATCTGCTTGCCCCCTCTCCACACCAAGACTTCTCCACCATGTTCATCGTGTTCACCCCCCGCAGTGCCAATCGCGACAAGGTCGCCTGAATCGGAAACCGCTGAAACAGTAACGTAACTACCGCTGATGGTACTCCCAACCACTTCTCCCGTTCGGGCGGAGCGAACTTTCACAGTCTCCCCTACCGTTACGATGTTTAGTCCATTTTGACTAAACTGAATTTGCGCTATGTCGTCGACGATCGTGACGGAACGTGTTGCGCGGTCTCCATCAACACGCCAGAGAATTACGGTGCCGCCCTCTACTACAGCAACGACCGGGGTAACGCTGCTGCAAGCTACTCCTGCAATTGATGAAGAGCTTAGCAGTTGGAGGGGACTGCCTGAATCGGTGTCCCACAAGATTACTCGACCCCCGTCGTCAGCGCTAACCAACAATCGGTTGTTCGGCAAGAAGCACATGGCAGCAATACGGTTTGTATGGCCGCGCAAAATTTTCTGCACGCGAGCCGCAGCTTGGCCAACGGTTACTGCACTGCTGAGTACCTCCTGCAAAGGCAGTATCGAGAAAGCTTGCGATGTCAGGAGTATGGCACGATCCAGCCGTCTGCCGAGTTCAAACTGAGCTTCGGCTGACAACTGACGGGAAATCGCCTCCTTCCGGCGTGTTCCGGCCTGCCGAGACTCATATACTGCCGTTGTCCCTCCTATGCCGACAAGCAAAACAGCAACGAACCCGATGACAGTCAACCTTCGTTGCCGTCTGGTCGCATTGGTTCGGCTTTGAACGATGTACTCCGTTTGCAGTGTGGTAGGTCTCGGTTCGCGCTCGGGTCCGAGCGCAAGCCATTGCTCGGCCAACGCAAGATCGTTTTTCTGGAGCAGATAACTGTCATCCCGCTTAGCATCGTCCCATTCGACGGCCCGCACTAACATCCGCGTGTGTGCTTTTGCCCATTCGAGATCGGTCTCAATAGCTTCCTTAAGTATCGAGACACAAAGGTCAAATTCTTGCGTCTCCAAGCAGGAGATCCAATTGAGTCGTCTGATACTCTCCGGTACAGGTACAGTACGGGTGTCGATTGAGCGATAGGCAACGGGAACTATGCGCTTGTGATGACCCACCGCGCGCTGAATCTCTCGCGCGCATATAGATAGTGGGTCAACTGAGTCCGGACTAACGACGAACACAAATACGTCAGCCCCTTCGATGGCAGAATAAACTGCGTTCAGCCAATCCTCTGAGGGCCGTATACCCTTTAGATCAACCCAGACGTCATAACCGCTGGCGTGCATGGCGGCCGAGAGACGTTCAGCAAATGATTGATCCTTACGCGAGTATGAAATGAAAAGCTTAGCTGGGCTTTTCCGATCTCTTTCATCGAGGGTGGCGGGTTTTTTCAAGTCTCGCCTCGTGCTTTCTCGCGGAGATATCGTGCATCTTTAGCACACCGGAAGGTGTATTTGATCCGCGCCACTGAATTGGGCTGTTTATCGGAACAGAGCCCGGAATCCTTCCTGCTCGAAATGCCGGTCACTGGTAAGGGCCTCCGTCAGGCTCTCCCGACGCATAATGCGCATCGAGATGCAATCAGTGAGGCTGTAGCCTTTGTCAAGACGCTCCCGGTAAAGTTCGAGGCCGGATAGGAACGTTTCCGTTGTATGCGGCGCGAGAATGACCGCTCGGTTGAAGAGCAAGGTACGAACATTGCCAGAGGCCTCGTCCCGAAAGTAAGATCCCCAACCGGCAAAATAGTTCAAATACTCGGTGAGTACTGATTCCGAGGTGACAATCTTTCGTGCGCCGAGTGATCGGCGAAGAGCTTGCGCTTTTTCGTAGGCGTTGTCGGCTTCGTTGGTCAGCGCGATCCAGAACGCGGTATCGGCAAAAACCGCCTTCATGAATTCTGCTTAGGATGTCCGTAGAGATAGTGGTCGTGCTCATCAGCGCCATCCCTGGGCAGCTTCGCGAACTCTTCTCGAGGAACGCGCCTTCTGCTTTCGGCAAAGACGTCCCAAACTGACCGCGCATCGCGCTCGGTTTCTTCGAGATCGCGATCAACGATTTGTTGAACGTACTGTTCGGCAGACACGCCTTGGGCTTGCGCTTTGGCTTTCAGAACCATTTCCTTGTTATCCGGCAATTCAAGAATAAGTGTCATGGCGCTTCCCTCTTTAGCCTCTCTACTCAGCCTACAAGGATATGGGCTTGTCTGTCACAGAGCTTCCGGCGCGACCAGCAATAACGCCAGGATTCTACTCCGTATCCAACTGAATTCCCAATCGATCACAGGGCGCATCGGTGAGACTCTGCCGGACGCCCAAG
>CAXSIG010000393.1:0-5805 GCA_964237255.1 uncultured Bryobacteraceae bacterium | reverse complement strand
TGTTATCGTGCTGATCGATCTGGCGGATCCCCGTCAATTTAATCATCTGGTCAGTGTCCTCGGCACCGTCTATATCGATGATCTGGTAAAAGCTTCTAAACGCGCGATTCAGGACACCCTCGGTTATAAGACCGGGTTTTACCATGTCAGCGCTGGCTCTTTCGCCCTCATCCTGGATGAATCGGCGGGCAGTGCCTGGCGGCAGGTTGTAGACCGCCTGATCGCTCGCTTAAAGACGCCGCTTATTTGCAAGGGCATTCCGGTTGCCGTCAACGCGGTGTTCGGAGTGTCTCCCCTCTGTTTTGACGGCAAAACCTCTCGCGAGGCGCTGCGGACCGCGGTTAGTGCGGCTCATGGTGCCCGCGAAGCAGAAATGGATTGCGCCGTTTACAGCCTAGTAAACGACAAAGCGAACCACCGTCAGTTTACTCTGTTAACCGATATTCGGCAGGCGCTCACGCAACCGGACGACCTTTCGCTTGCCTTCCAGCCGCGAGTGGATATGCGGACCGGTAACTGTTTGAGTGCCGAAGCTCTTTTGCGCTGGCAGAGCCCAAGTTTGGGCAACGTCTCGCCCGGTGAGTTTATCCCTGTCGTCGAGCAAACCGCTCTCACCCGGCCAGTGACCGAATGGGTAATTGGGGCCGCGCTCCGGCAAATCGTAGCGTGGCGTTCCGCAGAGATTGAACTAAGCCTCTCAATTAATGTCTCCGCACTCGACCTGGAAGAACCGGATTTCGCACGTCGGTTGGGCGACGCTCTCGACAGCCACGGTGTACCAGCGCGGTCGGTGGAGCTAGAATTCACCGAGAGCGCACTAATTCGGAACGGGGCGCGCGTTCTCGGGCAATTGAAGGAAGTACGGGCCATAGGCGTTGATCTGGCGATCGATGACTTCGGCACAGGTTACAGCACCTTCTCTTACCTGAAAACAATACCGGCCAATACGGTCAAGCTCGACCAATCTTTTATGCGGCTGACCGAGAACAGCCAGGATCAGAAGCTCGTGAAATCCATGATCGCCATGGCTCACGATCTTGGCTATCGTGTGGTGGCCGAAGGCATAGAAACGGCGGCCGTTTACCAATTTCTAGCCGACAGCAAGTGCGATGAAGCGCAGGGATATTGGATTGCCCGTCCGCTGACTCCCGCTGCGTTCGCAACCTGGTTTTCGCAATATAAAAGCGATCCGCAATCTGTGATTAAAGCAATCAGTCTCGCGTCGGCACATCGCGAGATGGTGGTGGTCCATTAACGAGCTACAGCCTCGGATGTCAGAACATAATCAAGCGGGACAAGTTCACCGACTAAAGCAGTTCCCTGCCTTGCCGGGGCCGGCGTTCCGTCCCCTTTCGCCTGTTTCTTGTTTGCCATGTCCCGGCGCTCCCGTTCAATGCACAATACCGTCCCGTGTCGGGAGTGAGGGCCTGAGTAAACTCTAGGAATATTCGATACGATACGGCCGAATGGTTAGGAAAAAAAGCGCCGCCGGATTGATTGTTTTCCGGATGGTCATCCCGGGTACGCGGATTGGCTAAGCGAACAGCCTCGGGGCTACGTTCTTACAATCCGGCATCCTGAAGTAACGCCCATACTTCATCGCGCGGATTGCCCGCACGTATCCTCTACGCAGCAACAAAATCCAAAGTCTGGGCAATGTGAGAAGCGCTGTGCGCCACAACGAACAACCCTGGAAGAATGGGCTATTACACAAAAGAAGAGTGGTCCCGGATTTCGTATCTGTGTTTCGTGTTCAAACGCTGCACGGCTGTAAAGTCGATGCTTTGGATTCTGTATTAAATCCCCACGCGTTCGATTTCGCTGACGCTGATGTCATCGCTGCGGCGGTCGTAGAAGCCGGTGGTTTTGGGGTTTGAGTGCCCGGCCATGCGTTGCGCGATCTCCAATTTTCCCCCGTTGGCCAGGTAATCGGTGCTGCCGGTGGCGTGGAAGGCGTGGCAGCCGATGGCAGTTTTTAATCCCGAATCCGCTGCCCGGTACCGGACCATGTACCAGACAACGGTGCGTCCGATCGGCCGCGAGGAAAGCTGGCCGGTTCGCCCGATAGCTGCGAAAAATAGGGGAGCCTTCCGATCCTCACCGACGCCGGCCGCCTTGATATATTCGTTCAAGTGGAATCCCAGCTTATGGTGGCATGGCATGTCGTTGACTGTGCCATTCTTCTCGCGCAGACGCAACCAGGAGCGCTTGTTTTGCGGATAGTATTCTTCCACCTTGAGGCCGATGACCGCCGTTACGCGGGCGAAGGTAAAAGCCATGACGGCAATAAGCGAGCGATCGCGTAGGCCGACCACGGTAGCGGTGTCCATGCTGTCGAGCACCTCTCGCGCTTCGAATCACCGGCGTTGCACCCTTGCTCACGGAACGCCGAGGGCCAAGAACGGCGTTGATCGGCTCATAGAATTTACTGAGCGCCTGCCGGAAAGCACTCGAGGTGCTGGCCACTTTCGCTCGTTTAAGAATGAAGCCGGTTTCATTGACAACGGTGATCTGCGAAGTCGCTTTGTGAGCATCGACGCCAACGTATAACATCGTCTGTTCCTCCTTAGCTGGTAGTTTCTACTACACCGGAAGCCTGACGGTTTTCATTGTGCTTACTGTTGTAGTAGATAAACCCGCTTCAAAAACCTACTAACGCATCATCGCCACAGCGAAATTTATCGTCGTGCGATCGGGATAGCTTGATTTGCATAAAAGTCCAGCCACAAGTTTTTGGCCTGAGAAATTTCTCGAACCGCGGCCTCCATCGTGTCTATCTTCGTTATCATGCGCATCAAGCTAAACTTGCCGAGCGGGACGCAGCCTATTGTGACGCTTGCGACCGCGCCGGGGAACGGGAGGTCTGGCATCGTTCATTAGACTCGAGGATCAGATGCTCATCGCTGTCAGTTATCTCTGCCTTTCCGGGCTGTGCCGGAGTTTGGACCGGAACAGAAAATCGTGTCTCGCGAACCGGCAGCACGAGGGGAAGGGCACCGATGACTGACCCGCGCGGTGTTTCCTAATGAGGAATTCTTGCATGTCAAACCGAACCGTGCTGGTTTTTGCCTGGCTATTCTTGTCAACGCATCGCTTACTGGGACAAGCGACCGCTACAGGAGTGCCCTTTCAGCAGAATAACAGCCTCAATTTAGCGGCCGGTTCTGGAGTGTCTTCATTTTTTATCTCGTCCCGGCCGGCGAACAGCTCCGATTTGTGATCCAGACAACCGTCGACAGCAATATCGTCGATTATCGGCTCGTCTATGAGGCACTCGCCAATGGCGATGGCACGGTCTCACTAACAGCGAACCAACCGATGCGCATCTGCGCAGACTGTGGAACGCGCGTGGTCCTCCAGATTTCCGCGACAAGCCGAGCCGTTCGGAGTAAAGCGGGATTTGCGATTTCAGGGTCGCTGATTGCGATATAAGCGGCAGCTCTCGCGCTAATAGACTGGGGACGACCACAACTTGCCACACCGAAGTGCTTCACGCCGATCCTCTGGGAAGCGTCCTATGTGCTGCGCGTTGCTCGTCCAAGCTCTTGCGCAAAGTCTCAATCTGTTCCCAAATAATCGCGCATTCCCGGCGCCGCAACTGAAAAGCCTCACGCGAAAGATCGGGCAGCGTAACGCAAGCGGCAGCCTCATGCAGAAGTTCAGACAGGCGGAGTAGTTCGCCCACCATTTCTTTACAGCTTGAGCAAGAACAGGGGCTAGCCCCAAAAAGCAAAGCCGCCATAGGCTTAGTCTGCTTTTCAAACAGTGTCTAAAGAAGGCTGGTCTGTTTTTAACTCCCGCTCTACTTCCTGCAGCAACGCCTGGGGTGGAAATGGTTTTTGCAGGCAGCGGAAAGGGCTGGGTTCCTCCTGCCAATGATGGTAGTTGCCCGACATTAAAAGAACCGACAGACCGGGCTGTAGATTTTTCAGTTCCCGCGCCAGTTCAAGGCCATTCTTTTTCGGCATAGCCACATCGGTTAGCAGAAGGCTCACTTTACCGTGCCGTAGCCACAATTCCCGAGCATCGGGGCCATTGGCGGCCGTGATAACCTCATACCCCTTGCGACGTAGGACCAAGGAAAAGAGGCGAATACCCGCTTCATCATCGACCACAAGAATTGTAATTGGCCGGCCTGTACCCCTCATTATCTCAGGTAATATTACTACATTATTCTTAGGCGGATGCCGAAAAAAGGGCGCTAAACGTTACAGAGTTTGAGCTATTGCGCTTTTAAAATAAACGGAGCCGTGGGATGCTTCAGGCATATGGCCGTGATCCTGGTTGTCGATGACGAGGAGACCGTTATCTACCTTACCCGTGCGACGCTTGGGCGTGCCGGTTACAGCATCCATACAGCGCATTCAGGCGACGAAGCGGAAGCAATAGCAGCTACCCTGCCCATGCTCGACTTGCTTATTGTCGATCACGGCGTTCCGCCAGATAATGGCCGAAACATAGCGGAACGACTGAAGAGTGATCGACCGCAGATGAAGGTCATGCAATTTTCGGGATACCCACAGGAATACTTGGAGCGTGAAGGAAGATTATTGCCCGGCGCGGCTTTCCTACATAAGCCGTTCGTTCCGAAACAGCTACGGGAGATTGTTGCTACTTTAGTCTCCCCGCCCAGCTTCCAGTAGCAACCCTGCCGTTGTCTGTACAAATCCAACAACGTTAAGGTTGTGAGCCCCTGACTGATATGTAGTCAGAGCCCCTTAGTCTGAAAGTTTGCTTGCAGGACACGAAGGAAGGGTCTTGCCCTTCCTTACCTCCCGATGTTTCGGCCTCTTGGACGCGCCGCAGCCACTTATCCTTCAGTCGGAGCGGACTCGACTACGACACTCTTGCCGAATCGCCCGAAGCAAAACCAATTAGGGGTTTACTGGGCAAACGTTATAACGTCCAACGGTCAGCGTCATTGTCTTAAACAGATTTGACGACCATCTGTAATAACAGATCGTTCCCGCGCTCGACGGATTCATCGCTCGCGAACCGTTGGGAACCCAATAACCAGCCGCGCTTGCTGCAGCGGTGGATAATAACGAAGCACTTGAAGCCATGACGAGTGCTAAAGCAATATTTTTCATTCGGCGAAACTCCTTTAGACGAGAAGTGACCAGATGGTCACAGCGAATTGTAGCAAACCAGTTTGGAGAATTCTCGGAAATTGAAACAGTTCTCTGGCAATCTATTCAATCTGCTGGGCACACGCCCCGCAGCTTACACCAAATCCGCTCCACCACGTTCCGCTGCAGTGCATAAACCTCGAACATAATTGCAGAATGAAAGTCGGCTATATTCGCGTCTCCACCGACGACCAGAACCCGGACATGCAGGTCGCGGCACTTGAGCATGCCGGGGCCGAGAAGATTTACAAAGACCATGGACTATCCGGTGCACGGTGAAGCGCCCTGCCCTGCTGCGTTGCCTGAAGGCTCTCGATGACGGCGACACGCTCATCGTCTTAAAGCTCGACTGCCTGGGCCGCTCTCTGCACGACGTAGTTGTCATGCTCGACGACCTCTATCGTCGCGGCGGCAAATTTCATTCCCTAACGGAGAGCTTCGACACCAAGACCCCGATGGGTCGCGCCATAATGCAGATGGCCGGAGTGTTGGCCGAACTGGAGCGTAACCTAATTACCGAACGCACCCGCGAGGGTTCTGTTGCAAACCTCCGGGTAGTTGGGAAGATCAACGAATGGCACGATTTGTATCGATTGAGGAACTGTTCAAGGGACGACACTTTGACCGGGAGATCGTGGTGTTGTGCGTTCGTTGGTATTTGAGTTTTAAGCTGAGC
>CAXSIG010000392.1:5596-5806 GCA_964237255.1 uncultured Bryobacteraceae bacterium | reverse complement strand
CGGCTCAACGGATAGCACGGGTCGCTGGTCTACCTCCGGACGTTTCGACAAGAGTGATTTCGGTGGTTGGAGCGAAGTGTGGACGGTTGGTAGTAAGTTAGCGTCTCCGATGATTTCTTTTCAGGTGAGTGCACCCTGTTTGCCGACCGGCGAGAATTTTTCGGTTTCCAGCGGACTTCACATGGCCGAGACCTGTGAAACGCTGGACGG
>CAXSIG010000392.1:4362-5586 GCA_964237255.1 uncultured Bryobacteraceae bacterium | reverse complement strand
CGTCAGACCTTTCAAACGCCGTCGGATTCCGACAACTTGCGAACGCCTGACGGCAGATCAGTGGGCGGCGTGAACCGTGCCGAACAGACTCAGGACGCTTATCAAACGGAAATACTGCAACATCTGATTTGCAATGCAAAGCCGGTTAAAGAACCAGTTGCGTTTGGCACTTCGACAGGCGGCTTGGGAGACGGGACCGCTGAGCTGATTCTAAAGCTGATTGGCGTTAACGCGCTGAGTGCCCAAGAAACGCGGAACGTGCTTGCGCTTCTTCGTGGGGCATTCGAGCGACCGGAAAGGATCGCGCCGAACAGACGAGTGCCGGCGAACACAGAACGGTTATTGGAACGCTTTAAAGACTTACAACCTGATCTAGCGGGCGAGATCGCTGCAACTGCGATGTACATTCGAGCTCAATAAAAGAGATCTGTCGGCAGTGTTCGGAGCCGAAAAAAGGTCTGAGCCGATGGATTTGAAGCGGTAGAATTGGACGTGCGCATCGGACTTATGCTGCTGCTGGCGTTGGCCGCGCCCGCCCTCGCAGCCGAGTCCGACCAGTTCGAAATGCGAGTCCGTCCGGTACTTGCAAAAGCCTGTTATAGCTGCCATACGGAAGGCGCGATGGGCGGCTTGCAGGTCGATTCGCGCGAGCACCTGTTGAAAGGTGGAAAGTCTGGTCCTGCAATCGTTCCCGGCGATCCGGGTGCCAGCAGATTGATCCAGGCAATTCGTTATAACGGCGCGCGTAAAATGCCGCCTGGCGGTAAGCTGAACGACGATGAAATAGCTTCGCTCGAAGCTTGGGTGAAAGCGGGAGCTTCCTGGCCTGCTAACTTGAAGCCGGCGACGTCGGTTCCTTACATGATTTCGGACGCGCAGCGTGGGTTTTGGGCGTTTCGTCCCGTCGGTCATCCTGCCGGTCCTGTAGGCAAGGCGCAGAATGAGATCGATCGCTTTGTTCAAGCCCGATTGGATCGGGAGGGGCTGAAGCAGGTTCGTTCGGCCGACAAGCGCACGTTGATCCGGCGCGCCACGCTCGACCTGACCGGCTTGCCTCCCACTCCCGAAGAAGTCGCGGCTTTTGAAGCGGACAAGTCTGGCGGAGCATTCGCCAAGGTCGTCGATCGGTTACTCGCTTCGCCTCATTATGGAGAGCGTTGGGGACGCTATTGGCTGGACGTCGCCCGCTACGTCCCCGGCCGGATCAGCTTCCCCGGCGTCAAG
>CAXSIG010000392.1:0-4352 GCA_964237255.1 uncultured Bryobacteraceae bacterium | reverse complement strand
TTGGGTCATCGACGCCTTCAACCGCGATATGCCGTACGACACGTTCGTGAAGGCCCAGCTTGCGGGTGACCTGATGCCGGAAAAAGACAAGTATCAGGCCGGACTCGGTTTTTACGCGCTGAGTCCTGAGTTTCAAGACGATCGTGTGGATGCAACCACTCGCGGATTTCTAGCGCTTACCGTTGCGTGCGCTCAGTGCCACGATCACAAGTTCGATCCCATTCCGACGCGGGATTATTATTCCCTCCTCGGTATTTTTGCGAACACGAAGCTCCATCAGACGCCGCTTGCGCCGAAAGAGGTGGTTGCCGAATACGACACGAAGTTGGCGGCGGTGAACGCGAAGGAAGCGACGCTCAATGCGTTCTCTGCTGAGCAATCCAGGCAATTGAGTGAAATCTTGGCGTCTCAAACAGCCAGCTACATGTTGGCTGTAATCGGCGTGGAAAAGAATGACAAGCTCGATGCGGAAACGGTGACTCACTGGTCGACCTACCTGAAGAAGAAATCGTTCGAGCATCCGTATCTCGCGAAGTGGACGGCGGCTAAGACGCCCGAAGATCAGCGGGCTGCCGCTACTGATTTCGAAGCCCTGGTTTTGAAGGTAAACGCCGAGAAAAAAGAGGTCGACGACAAGAATCACATTACGCTCGGTCTGAATCCCAATCGCAACGATCTCTCAAATGCCAACCTGGTTTCTCTTCCGCGCGATCGCTTCGTTTTGTGGGAAGACTTGTTCGCGGAGAAGCGGGGAATTCTCAACTATGGTCCCGGCAAAATAGATCGATTCCTGCCCGGCATCTGGAAGCAGCATCTGGATGCTATGACGACGGATCTTGCTACGGCGAAGAAGGCGCTTCCACCCCCTTATCCGTTTCTACAAACGATTGAAGACAATGCGAAATGGAACGAGCAGCACGTATGGCTTAGAGGCAGTAAAGACAACTTAGGCGATGTTGCGCCCCCGCACTTCCTCCAAATTTTGAGCAAAGGCGATCCGAAACGCTTCGAAGGCAAGGCGCGTCTCGATCTGGCAAATGCAATCGCCAATCCCGATAACCCGCTCACCGCCCGTGTAATCGTGAATCGCGTTTGGCAGCATCATTTCGGTCAAGGGCTCGTCCGGACGCCGAGCAATTTCGGTCTACAAGGCGACACGCCCAGCCATCCCGAACTGCTCGACTATCTTGCCGCGCGGTTTATGGACGAAGGCTGGTCCGTCAAGAAGCTGCACCGCGAAATTATGCTGAGCGCTGCCTATGGATTAAGTTCGGAAACGGTGGCGAAGAATCAAGATCGCGATCCGGAAAATCGCCTTCTCTGGCGATACAATCGCTTTCGCTTAGACGCTGAAGGATTGCGCGATTCGCTGCTTTTCGTTTCAGGAAATCTCGATCCCAAAATTGGCGGTGCGCCGATGAAATTCGGGCCGGAGAATCGTGAACGCACAGCATATGGGTTTGTTAGCCGCCGTAAGCTGGACACGGTTCTCTCGCTATTCGACTTCCCAAATCCGAATAACACCAGCGATGTGCGTACGGAAACGAATGTCCCCTTGCAGCGCCTGTTCTTCATGAACAGCGACTTCCTTCAAGCGCAAGCAAAAGCGCTGGTCGCCCGGTTGGGAGAGCATCCGACAGTGGAAGCGGCTTACCGGATTGTATTTCAACGCGTTCCCACAGCGGAAGAACGCCGATTAGGCGAGGAATATATTGCAGCCGCGAATGGCGGTTGGACTCGCTACGCGCAAGTGCTGCTCAGTTCGAACGAGTTCGAATTCATGGAGTAAAGATGATGACGCGTCGACAATTACTGCACACCATGGGAACAGGCTTCGGTTCTGCCGCGCTCGCGCAAGTTTTGCAGGGCGGCCTTCCTGCCATGGCTACGGCCAATCCGCTGGCGCCCAAAGCTCCGCACTTCGCGCCAAAAGCAAAACACGTCATCTTTCTGTTTTTGAACGGTGGTCCTTCGCAGGTAGATACGTTCGATCCCAAGCCGATGCTGACTAAGTTCAATGGCCAGCCAATGCCCTCCGGAAATCTGAAAACGGAGCGCAAGACCGGCAACCTTCTCGGGTCTCCATTCACGTTCCGGAAATACGGACAGAGCGGAACGGAATTCAGCGAGATATTCCCCAAACTGGGCGCTTGCGCGGACGACCTTTGCGTGATCCGCTCCATGTACACGGACCGTCCGAACCACGAACCGTCGCTGCTGATGCTGAATTGCGGCGATAAGATGCCGGGCCGGCCTTCCATGGGATCGTGGGTTACCTACGGGCTCGGAACCGAGAACCAGAATCTTCCCGGCTTTGTCGTGCTGTGTCCCGGAGTCCCGGTGATTGGTCATCAGCTCTGGAGTTCCAGCTTCCTTCCGGCCGTTTATCAAGGTACCTACATTCCGAATAACGAACGCAAGCCGGAGCAACTCGTGCCCTATATCCGTAATCAGGACATGGGCCTGCAGGATCAGCGGAAGCAGTTGGATTTGTTGGGCCGTTTGAATCAATTGCAACTCAGCCGTGCGGGCAACGATCCTAAATTGGAAGCAACCATCCAGTCCGCTGAAATCGCGTATCGCATGCAGACTGAGGCTCCCGATGTCTTCGACATAGCGAAAGAGCCGGAAGCGGTTCGCGCGCGCTACGGCGATGGCAACTTCGGGCGAGGGTGTCTTATGGCGCGTCGTTTAGTGGAACGAGGCGTCCGCATGGTTCAGGTTTACTACGGAGATGGCCAACCGTGGGACAACCATGACGATATCCAAATCCACCGCAAGCTGGCCAACGAATCGGACGGTCCAATTGCCGCCTTGTTGCAGGATCTAAAAGCCTCCGGCCTCCTAAAAGACACGCTCGTGGTCATTGGTGGAGAGTTCGGCCGTACGCCTGTGGTGGAGGTCAGCGGACTTGTGAAGGTCCAGAATGGCCGCGATCACAACAGCCACGGCTTCAGTATGGTGCTTGCCGGTGGCGGTGTGAAGGGCGGCACGGTGTATGGCGCAACCGACGACTTCGGCTTCAAAGCAGTCGACAAGCCGGTCCACCCGCATGACCTTCATGCCACCGCGCTGCATCTGCTTGGCTTCGATCATACAAAGCTCACCTATCGATATAGCGGCCGCGATTTTCGTTTGACCGATGTTGCGGGCGAAGTGGTACATGAGATTATCGGCTAGGAAAATAGAGTTACAAAAAACGTCGGAAAGCGTATCGATTCAGCCGTTTACACCAAAATTCCGGAGGAATATATCGCATTCCGCGGCGGATTCTGACAAACTAAAACTTCGTGTTTCGACTTGCTATTCTTTTGTCCTGCTCCATTGCCGTGGCATGGGCGGATTGGCAGTCGATTGGGCCTTTCGGCGGCGCGACCAACACAGTCCAGGCGGATCCTACCCGTCCTGGAGTCGTTCTTGCCGGAACTAGTAACTCACTCCTGTTCCGTTCGGGCGACGGAGGCGACCATTGGCAGCCAATTGCCTTCCTGCCGTCATTGCGCTCGGTTCTCCACGCGCTGGTAATCGATTCGCAAGGTAACTATCTGGTTGGCCTAGCGAGCGACGCTCCGGAGTTGAACGGGTTATACCGAAGTGCAGATGGAGGCAAGTCGTGGACGCAACTCGCGGGCCTGCAAGGGCAGGAGATTTGGTCCGTAGCGGTCTGGCAAGCCGATTCGAAAGTGATTGCGGCGGGCTCACGTAACGGTGTTCTGCTGACGGACGATGGGGGCGCGAATTGGCGACGTATTTCGCCTTTGGAAAATCGTGAGCTTCAGCCGGTTGTATCTTTGGCTTTCCACCCGACAGATCGGAATATCATTTATGCGGGGACTCCACATCTGCCGTGGAAAACATCGGACGGCGGAGCCACTTGGCACTCCGCCCATTCGGGAATGCTGGACGATTCGGACGTGTTCTCTATACAGGTGGACTGGAAGAATCCGGACCGGGTCTTCGCCACAGCTTGCAGCGGCATCTACCGCAGCCTGAATTCCGCATCTCTGTGGTCGAAAATGGCTGGTGCGCAGGGCGCTTCTTATCGGACTTACGTCGTAGCACAAGATCCAGCTAACTCGACAGTGGTTTTCGCCGGGACTACTGGTGGATTGGTTCGGTCGAACGACGCCGGTATCACCTGGCGCAAGTTGAATGATGATGCCAGCCGCTTCGTGGCGTTTGATCCGGCAAAACCCGGTCGCATTTGGGTAGCGACCGACCAGCACGGGATATTGCGCAGCGACAATCACGGCGACACTTGGACGGAAGTGAATGAAGGGCTCTGCAATCGCCACTTTTCCTCGTTGGGTTCGGATGGCCGCGACTTGTTTACCACATCCATCTACGAGTCC
>CAXSIG010000391.1:896-5807 GCA_964237255.1 uncultured Bryobacteraceae bacterium | reverse complement strand
CTGCCACTGCGCCGCTCAATTCGGGGCCAGCGGGACCGCAGGGTCCATCGGGCCCACAGGGCGACTCGGGTCCGGTAGGGCCGACCGGCGACCGGGGACCAATCGGGCCTCCTGGTGTCCCCGGCTCTCCTGGATCGAACGGCGAGCAAGGGTTAAAAGGCGACCAGGGTGCATCTGGATTTGCGGGACCGCAAGGTCCTTCTGGCCCACAGGGAGCATCAGGGCCGAACAATAATCTGGCAGGCAAAACACTTGCCGCCACAGCACCGACGGACGGACAAGTCATCGCGTTTAACGGTGGCGCGAATCAATATCAGCCTACGACCTTGGTCACGGAAGAAAACCGTAAGCTTCAGGTAAAAGAATTGCAGCCGGTGGGAGCGGAAATCAATTTGCCGCCAGGCGCAACGACGCAACTGCTGAATCGGACCGGCGCGGGAAACGTCAGCATGATTCAACTCGCGATCGTAGCAGTTGGAGGGGACTCGACAAATCGTAGCGGGGCCACCATCGACGCCACGCTTCAGATTTGCACGGATGGCGAAGCTGCTCCCTGCCAGCATTCGGACGTTCTTCCTCCTGCATGGCATACCGACGCCGCCGTTTTCCTATTCCGATAATTTCGCGGTCACGCATTATCAGAATGGAGAAATCGGAGCATATCGGCGCATTATGATTCCCTACTCAAACGGAATTACCATCAGCGTCATCAATGGAAGCGGCACGGTGGGCGCGCAGATTTACTCGCAGGTTTACTTCTATTCAGGCACGCCAGGTCCCAACGTGACGGGGTCCCGCAAGAAGAAATTTCACATGGCAACTACCCCGTTCGTCACCGTCAGCCAGTTTCAACCTATCGACCTGGTTAATACGGTCGGACGCGGACAGGTGGAAGGCTTGCACATGTTTGTCTTTAAGCAGACCAGCGGCGACCCGACCTGGTTAGAAGGCGATGTTACGTGGACTGTCGATGGCGTCCAAATGGGAAATGCCGGAGGTACGGAAGACTTTTTCGGCGGACAGTATTACTGGAACCAATTACAGTTCGGAACCGATAGCTGGGGTGTGATGAAAAATGGCCTGTTTGCCGGAGCGTATTACGCGACTGGCATGTACCGCTTATTCAACAAGGACCCGATGATCTTCGATTCGTCATTCAAGTTGACCTGGCATAACGGGCAATTGAATCAGAACACGCCGCCGGGTGACGTTCTGATGTCCTCCATCGTGTTCTACTATCTCGACAATTAACTCGCGCCTGCGCGGAAGAGTGACAACAGCTTCGATACAATCCCTAGGTATGAAGCTGTTGTCGCTCGCGCTTGTTGCCGCCCTACTCCTTGCGCAGAAGCCGTCGCCCACGCCGGATCCCGACCGCATTGTTCTGGATGTTACTCGCGTCAACATGCTGTTCACTGTGACGGATAAGAAGGGCCGCTTCATCACGGACCTGACCAAAGAGGATTTCCAACTCGCTGAAGGCAAGAAGCAACAAACGATCAATCAGTTCACCGCCGAGAGCGACTTGCCCTTGCGACTGGGCATTTTGGTGGATACAAGTAACAGCATCCGCGATCGATTCAAGTTCGAACAACAGGCGGCTGTCGAGTTCATCAACAGCGTCGTTCGACCGCGACAGGACAAGCTGATGATCGTCAGCTTCGATACAGCGGCAGAGCTGGTGTCCGATCTGAGCGACAATCCGGAAAAACTTGCGAAATCCATTATGGATCTCCGCCCCGGCGGCGGTACCGCGCTCTACGACGCGATTTTCTACGCCTGCCGCGACAAGCTTGCGCTCGATCAACCGAAAGAAAAGTTCCGTCGCGCCATCGTCATTCTAAGCGATGGGGACGATAACCAGAGCCGCGTTACGCGGGACCAGGCGCTCGAGATGGCGCAAAAAGCCGACGTCGTGGTTTACGCCATTTCCACCAACATCACGCGTATCGATAACGACGGCGATAAGGTGTTGCGCTACCTGGCTTCGGAGACGGGCGGCCAAGCTTTTTTTCCGTTTAAGGTGCAGGACCTTTCTCAGTCTTTTGAGAACATCGCGAACGAATTGCGCCACCAGTACAACATTTTCTACCGCCCCGAACCGCTAGTGACGGACGGCTTGTTTCATCCCGTCACGCTCAAAGTAAAAACGCGCAAAGATCTGGTGGTTCGTGCCCGCAAGGGATATTACGCGCCTCGCATGTAACGATTCGATACCATACCATTCATGCGATTTGCGGCGATGATGTTAATGATGAGCCAAGTGATGAGCGCGGCCCCCCTGTTGATGTATGTGGGGAGTTATACGCAGAAGACAAGCAAAGGAATCTACGCGTATCGGTTCGACCCTGCAACCGGTAAGGCCACGGAGTTGGGGCTTGTAGCGGAAACACCGAACCCTTCCTGGTTGGTGCAATCGCCGAATCATAATGTTCTCTACGTCGCCAATGAGCTCAGTGATTACCAGGGCATGAAGAGCGGAGCCGTGAGTGCCTGGGAGATGGATAAATCCACCGGCAAACTCAAGCAGATGAGCATCGCGCCGTCCAAGGGCGATGGAGTCTGCCACGTCAATACCGATCCACAGGGCAAATATGTGTATGCGGCGAATTACGGTGGCGGCAGCGTGGCGCGCTTTCCTGTAAAGCTGGACGGCTCGATTGCGGAATCCGACAAGTTCGTTCAGCATCAAGCGAAGGGATCGGCTAAACCCCACGCGCACGAGGTAGTCATGGCTCCGGATGGAAAATCTTTCCTGGTGATGGATCTGGGGCTCGATGAGGTTTTTACATACGATCTCGAATTGAACAAGCTCGGCGAAGTGAGCGGCAAACCGGGCGCGGGTCCCCGGCACTTGGCCATTCATCCCTCGCATAAGTATGCCTATCTGATGAACGAATTGAATTCGACGGTGACCACGTTCTCCTACGACGGACACACACTCACGCCAAAGGCTACGGCATCTTCCGTCGCTCCGGATTTTAAGGGCAAGCCGAGTTCGGCTGAAATTGCCGTGCATCGCTCTGGCAAGTTTCTTTACGCCTCAAATCGCGGGGGCAACACGATTGCCATGTTCCCCATCGGCAAAGACGGCGTGCTGGGTACACCGGAGCAATTTCCCGCTGGTGGAACCACGCCTCGAAACTTCGTGATTGACCCCACAGGCAAATGGATGCTTGTCGCCAATCAGGATTCCGATAACATCGTTGTCTACAAGATCGACCAGCACTCCGGCAAGCTGACCTCCGCGGGGCAAGAGATCAAGACCAGCATGCCGGTCAACGTCCTGTTTATTCGGTAACGTTGCCGATCTGTTCGCGAAGCTCTTCGGCCAAGTCGTGTACGGCGGTTTCCTTCGTCAGTTCCTGGATCTCCGGGTCGGACCGGGTTCCCGCAACACCCACGTGCTCGCATAGAGAGGTGAGCGTCTGGAGAATCTTCGTGATCTCCTTTTCAGCCAGCAGATTGATTTGTAAATGAAGGTGTTCGCGCTCGTCGGCGCGCCTCGCCATGCGGTTCTGCTTCATCAGCACGAAGGTGGAGAGCAATACCGCCTCGGCCGATACCGCGGTGCTCAGCAAAGCGAATGGGTAGGGGTCAAACGCGGACACGCCGGGAATATCGCCGAAATTGATCAGCGCCCAGATCGCGAACCCCGCTAGGTGCAGCAATACAAACGTCAAGCTTCCGGTGAAGTTTGCGACGGCATCTACCACGCGGTCAAGCGTGCTTCGACTATCAAGAAACTGCTGTTCAATGGAAGCGACCGCTGAGATATTCTCGCGGATGATGGGGGACGTGTTTTTGCCTTGCACGAACGCTACTTTTGCTTCCCATCCTTCCAGCCTTCTTTGGCGGAATCGGCGGCCTCTTTGATTTTTTCTCCGGCTTTCTTGGTCGCTTCCTTGGTCTTGTTTGCCGCTTCGTGCGCGGCCTTGCCGACTTTGTAAGCGGCTGTATCGGCGTCGGTAGGACCGGACGAACTAGTTTCGGCGGTCCTCTGGCATCCGGTAAGAACGACGGAAAGCGCGATTGCGGCGGCGGTGTACTTCATGGCTCTCATTATCATGTAGAGATGGCATTGACAGTATTGGTTACGGGTGCGACAGCCGGATTCGGGATGGCGATCGCAAGACGGTTCGCGCAAGATGGAGCGCGGATTGTTGCGACGGGTCGGCGTCCGGACCGATTGGCGGCGCTTGCTCAGGAACTCGGACCGGAGCGGGTGAAGACTTTGGAGTTCGATGTACGCGACCGCGCTGCGGCGGAAAAGGCGATTGCCGGCCTGGAAGGCGAGTGGGCCGAGATCGATATTCTGGTCAACAATGCGGGGTTGGCGCTAGGACTGGAACCGGCACATGAAGCCAGCATGGACGAATGGGAAACCATGGTGGACACCAACGTGAAAGGTTTGTTGTACTGCACGCGGGCGATCCTTCCTGGGATGGTGAAGCGCGGACGTGGTCATGTCGTGAACCTTGGGTCGACCGCGGGCGAGTTCCCCTATCCCGGCGGCAATGTATACGGCGCGACCAAGGCGTTTGTCTACCAATTCAGCTTGAACATGCGAGCTGATCTGGTGGGCACGCCGGTACGCGTGACAGACATCGAACCGGGCTTATGCGGGGGTACCGAATTTTCGAACGTTCGTTTCCGTGGCGACGACGCGAAAGCCGCTGCCATGTACCAAGGCGCGGACCCGATTCTTCCCGAAGACGTCGCCGATGCGGTCCACTGGGTAGCTACGCGTCCGGCAAGGGTCAATATCAATGCGGTATCGATGATGCCGGTTTCACAAGCGCCTGGGCCGCTCGTGGTCAAGCGCAAAGGTGTCTAAGTGATCGTGGTTTCCGTTGCAGCGATTGTGCTGTGCGCCCATTCGACGGAATTTGAGAAGCAATTGGAGGCGCG
>CAXSIG010000391.1:0-886 GCA_964237255.1 uncultured Bryobacteraceae bacterium | reverse complement strand
TGAACGGAAACGGGACCGACCCCGTGCTGAAGCGGCAACTCACCGCGATGTACAAGCGAGATCAAGCTGTTCGGACGCGAGCCTACACGTCAGACGATCCTTCCG
The DNA here is from genome assembly GCA_964237255.1 of uncultured Bryobacteraceae bacterium. Lineage (GTDB taxonomy): Bacteria > Acidobacteriota > Terriglobia > Bryobacterales > Bryobacteraceae > JALYXI01. The sequence goes on along the minus strand of CAXSIG010000391.1, from coordinate 781 downwards.
AAGCGATGGTGCGGCAACAGGAACGGAGGGACGACGAACTCACCGCGGAACTGAAGCGCATCGTGGCGGAGAAAGGATGGCCGGACATTCGACTGGTTGGGTTGGGGGCATCGGAAAATGCAGCGCTCGTGTTGGCTCATTCGAGAGATCACGATTTTCAGCGTGAGTTATTGCCTAAGCTCCAACAACTGGCCGGAGAAGGTCGGATTTTAGGTTCGCAAGTCGCGGGATTGATCGACAAGATTCTTGTGGCGGAAGACAAGCCACAACGTTTCGGCTCGCAGTTTCGTTTCGCAAACGGGCGCGGAGAGATGCTGCCGGTGGAAGACCCGGAACATCTGGAGGAACGGCGCGCGCAGTACCTGCTCGCTCCAATGGCCGAGTACAAAAAGATGCTTGCCGAAATGTATCACCTGAAAGTGGAGTAGCGGGCCACCCCAAGCGTTGGGGAAATGGTGAAATGACAAAATGCCCTGTCTTCCGTTACTGCTCGGTCTGGCTTTCCCACGCGTCGTCCTGGTTCTGATGCTTCTGTTCACCACCATGTTGAGCCGCACATTCCAGGGCCTGCTCATCCCGCTTCTTGGCTTTATCTTTCTGCCGATTACAACGGTGGTTTACGTGTTGATGGTGTCGAACGGAATGCCTGCAACTACTGGCTACTATCTAATCGCTCTGATCCTCTGTGCCGTTGCCGACCTGGGCTTGATTGGCGGTGGAGCAAGCAGAAGGGGCTGAACAGCAAAATTCATTTGTGTTTTAAAAGCAACTCCTGTATTCT
>CAXSIG010000390.1:1995-5809 GCA_964237255.1 uncultured Bryobacteraceae bacterium | reverse complement strand
CTTCATCCAGCCAATCTTTTAAAAGATTGCGAGCGCGCAAAGCTTCCTCGCTCAATGCACTGTAGGCCCTCACGCTTCCCTCCCGAAGCGACGCGCGATCTGGACCAATAGGACCAGCATGGCGCTTCCTGTGACGACGAAGTATCCTAAAATGGCCGTGAAATCACGTACTTCTCGTAGAAGAACCCAACTGATTCCCACATAGCCGTAGACGGCGGCATATGCGACAAAGGAAAACTGGCGTCGCGAAATACCCCACGCGAGGCAGACGCCGCAGACGGCGAGTAACGCGACAAACCACACGACGTAATCTTCCCGACGAAACACACCGGAGAGCACAGCCCAAAACAGAACATTTGCCGCGATGTTGAGATACGTGGCGAAGAAGTGCCTTTTGAAGCCGAAACGTTGAAATACGGTTCCGACGACCACAACGATAACGCTGTAGAGAATTGCGTATTGCCTGTACTGAGCATCCTGATGCGACGGCCAATGCGAGACCGTAAGTCCGAACCATCCGGCCAGCGAGGAGAAAGCGAGCGACAGGACGAATCGGTTATCGAACCGGTAAGCCAGGAAAAAGAAAAGAAACGCGGTCGCCAGCAGATAGTCGTTCCACTGTCCAGAAAGGAGATGGGAGTGGGTCTCAAAATAAGCGAGTTCCACCGACCACGTCAGGCTACCCAGATAAAGCACGTAATCGAAAATCAGATTGGGCGAAGGGGTCTCAAGTGGAGACCACGGCGCCGCGCGCGAAAAGCAATACCAGAAACAAACGGAGAAGATGGCAAACAGGACAGCCTGGACCAGGACATCGCCTAATTGCTGCGACCACGTGCTCACAGTCCACCCAAGGCCGGAAACGAACGCCAGGATACCGGCATAGAGCAAAACATTCAACTCGAGAGAGAGCGAGAGCGGCTCTCCGCGAGACAGGCCGGCGAGGAGACTATTTTGCTCCTCCGAGATAACGCCGCGCTCCCTCCAGTGCTCTAACCGCGCGATGATGTCCATGATCGATTTGCCGGCCGTCGGGCGCCTAGCTCACAAAGTAAAGCGACTGCCGCCAGCACCGCCGCAGTTTGGAATGCCGCCTGATAGTTGTGATATCGATCGTAGAGCACGCCGCCAATGCGGGGACCAATAATGCCCGCCACTCCCCAAGCGGTGAACAGCAGCCCATAATTGATGCCCGCGTTCTTCGTGCCCCAGAAATCGGCAGCCGCCACGCCATTCACCGAGAGCTGCGTGCCGTAACACCAGTACACGACGAAGACGGCCGCGTACAGCAAGGCAACGTTGCTGCCGGCCGTATACATCGCAGGCATCGCGAGAACGGAGATTCCGATCATGGTGCGCAATACATTGATGCGCCCCAGTCGATCAGACATCCATCCCGACAGGATCCGGCCCGAGGCATTTCCGAAGGCGCCGACAACTAGGGTCATAGTCGAAAGCGCCGCCGCCGCGATTCCGACGCTCTTCGCGAACGGCACCAGTTGGCTGATCACCATGAGACCCGCCGAACAGCCCAGCGCGTATCCAAGCCACATCAGATAGAAAGTTCGAGTGCGGAGTACTTCGCCCGGCGAGAAATCTTGCGATCCCGCGCTTGCCGATGACGTGGGCGACCAACCGGCCGGCCGATATCCGGCAGGCGGGTTACGCAGCAAAAGCGCCCCCAGCATAGTCATTAATAAAAAAATGACGCCCAGGATCTGAAACGTTGCCGGCAGTCCGTAAGTGGGGATTAGCTTCAATTGTGCAAGCGGCCCGAAGATCGCCGATCCTGCTCCATAGCCACCGACAGCCAAGCCCACCGCCAATCCACGTTTATCGGGAAACCATTTCGCCATCACGGGGATCGGCGTGGCATAACCGAAGCCATTTCCCAGCCCACCGATCACTCCGAAACAAATGTAGAGGTACGTGAGACTTGTGGTGTAGGCGCACAGAAAGAAACCTAGGCTCACCAGGATGCCGCCAGCCAACGAACACGGCAGCGGTCCCACGCGGTCCTGAATTCTGCCGGCCAGAACAAAACTTAGCGCAAACACAATTACCGCAATGGTGAACACCATCGATGTCTCGGCGCGCTTCCACCCGAAGCGTGCTTCGAGCGGAGCGACGAACACGCTCCATCCGTATAGCGTGCCGAGGGCGACATTCATCGAAAGGCCGCCCGCCACTCGCCACCAGCGGTTTATGGCATCACCATAAATGTAAAGTTTGTTCCATCGGATCCGCCCGTGTATACGCGCTGCGTGGCTTTCACGAAATCCGTCGCCAGCGCATTCGGAATCTCCATGAACTTCTGCGGATTGCGGTCCGTCACCGGAAACCAACTGCTCTGGATCTGGATCATCATCCTGTGCCCCGCGCGAAATGTATGGGCGACATCGGGCAGCTTAAACGTAATACGGTCCGGTTTGCCCGGCTCAAACGGAACTGGCTTCTCAAAGCTCTTCCGAAACTTCCCGCGAAACGGTTCGCCGCGAACTAGTTGCTGGTAGCCGCCGAATTTAATCGCGGTCGCTGGCAGGGTGCGCGCGTTCACCGGAGTTGCGGGCGCGTCGTAGTCGGGATAGTCTCCCGGATACACATCGATGATCTTGACGTCGAAATCGGAATCCGTTCCTGTGGTGGAAACTTTTAAATCGCAAGTGATCGGACCCATCACGGTTACGTCGTGATCGAGAGGCTCCGTCCGATACTCCAGCACATCGGGACGAGTGGCCGCGAAGCGCTGATCTTCCGTCATGTAATCGAATCGCACGCCTGTCGAGACCGGACCTAAATATGGCACCGGCTTATTCGGGTCCGCAAGGTACTCATCGAACCGCTGGGCCGCCGTCGGCTGTGTCGTCGCGAGCGTGCCTTTCGCATCGAGATACGTCGTCTTGGGCTGGGCCTGCGCAGGTGGCCAATTCTCGAAACGCCGCCACTGATTCAAACCAGTCTGGAACACCCAGGCTTTCGGAAAGGTGGTGTCCCCCCGACCCTTTAACTGCCGAAGGAAGAACGGAAACTCAATGTGCTCCCGATACCAGGCGCCGGTTTTCGAGCCGAAGGTTACGTTCCCCACCCGGTCGCCATCGCCACGCGAGAAACCACCGTGCACCCACGGACCCATCACCAACATGGCGGTTTGCGGGGGATTGTGCTGCTTCAGAAAATCGTACTGCCGTAGCGGGCCTTGTAAATCTTCCTGATCGAACCATCCGCCTACGATCATCGTCGCCGGCTTGATGTCTTTCAAATATTTCCAGATTGCGCGGGATTGCCACGTTTCGTCGTAGGTAGTGTGCGTGACGTTCAAAGTCCAGAGCGGCTGCTTGTGCAGGAAATACTTCTCGTCTGCGTTGGAGAGCGATCCTAGTGCCAGGTAGAAGTCGTAACTGTCGGGCGTGCCGTAATCGAAAGGCACGTTAGTCGTTGGAATGGCAGGCGCCACACCGTCCTCTCGCAGCTTAAAACCTTGATAGAAACTGAACCGATGCGCCAACATGAACGCACCGTTGTGATACGAATCGTCGCCCATGTAGTAGTCTGTCACCGGAGCCTGTGGCGATGCCGCTACCAGTGCCGGATGCGCGTCCAACAGCGCTGCTGTCGCGTAAAACCCGGGCTGCGAAATGCCCCAGATACCGACCTTGCCCGTATTGCCCGGAACGTTCTTCACCAGGAAATCGATAGTGTCGTAGGAGTCGGAAGACTCGTCGATGTCTTTCGCGTCTTTCTTCACCGGCTTATAAGGCCGCATGGGGGAGTATTCGCCCTCACTCAGGTTTCGACCGCGGACATCCTGATAAGC
>CAXSIG010000390.1:0-1985 GCA_964237255.1 uncultured Bryobacteraceae bacterium | reverse complement strand
AACGCTGTACGGTGTGCGCACCATCATGATGGGATACGTCTTGCCTTCACCGGCGGCATCCTTTGGGACATAAACCGACGTGAACAGCTTGACGCCGTCCCGCATGGGAATCCGGTAATCGTACTTTGTATAGTTCTCCCGGATGTAGGGCACACCTAGCGTAGTTACCGCCTGGACCGGGGCCTCGCGCGTGATGCTATTCCGCTGACCGAAAACCGCAGGGAGAAAACAAATCAAGAAAAGAAGCGAGCGCATTTCCGACTAGCATAGGCGATTTTAGTTTGCCGTGCTTGTCCGACGCGCTTTCAGCAATAACCCCGGCTTTCTGGATCGCGTAAACCGCGTAGTAAACTGGCAACCGATGCCACTTACCCGACGCCGCTTTGTCTCTGCCGCTATTGCCACGTCTGCATTTCCCATTCTCGGCGCGAACGATCGCGTGAACGTGGGAATAGTCGGACTGGGCGGCCGCGGAAACGATCACATGAACTTTTACGGATCGCTCAAGGAGGACTGCAACATTGCAGCGATCTGCGATGTCAATCAGGCTGCGCGAGAACGTGCCTCTGCAAAAATCCTCAAGAACCAAGGCGCGGCGCCGAAAGAATTCAGCGATATGCGGGCGATGTTCGATTCGAAAGACGTGGAAGCCGTATCGTTGCCATTACCGAATCATTGGCATGCATTGTCCACCATCTGGGCATGCCAAGCAGGCAAGGACGTCTATGTGGAAAAGCCCGCAAGCCACAACATTTTCGAAAGCCGCAAAATGGTGGAAGCGGCGCGCAAGTACAAGCGCATGGTGCAAGTGGGTTCGCAGAGCCGCACGATTCCCCACAAGGTGCAAGCCTGCAAAATGGTGCGCGAAGGCGCAATCGGCGAAGTCTACATGGTGCGTGGCATTTGTTACCGGAGACGCTTCTCGATCGGCCACACTCCGGACGCGCCGGTGCCTGCGGGAGTCGATTGGGATAAGTTTTTAGGCCCGGCCGCTCTAAAGCCTTTCAGCATCAATCGCTTCAACTATAACTGGCATTGGATGTTCGACACCGGCAACGGGGACGCGGGAAATCAAGGCGTGCATGAGATGGATATTGGTCTCGCTGGACTCAACGGCTCCGGATATCCCGTTTCCGTGATGTCGTCGGGCGGCAAGTATGTTTGGGTTGACGATCAGGAAACGCCCAATACGCTCCAGACTTCTTTCAATTTCGGCAAGGTGGAGTATACGTTTGAAGTACGCAACCTTCCTACGCCGACGGAAGCTCTCGCGACCCTGAAGCCAAATTATGTAGGCAACATCTTTTTCGGCAGTAAAGGCTTTCTGGTTGTCGATCACGAAGGCTTCCAGCTTTACAAGAGTACGGGCGCGGATATCAGCGGGGAAGCCGCGCTAGGGGCCGGGGCGGGATCGAAAGAGAAGTACGAAAAGGTCATGACGGGTCCCCCTTCGGGAGAAGACACCGCGCCGCATATGAAGAATTTTCTCGATGCGGTGCGGTCCCGCGACTACAAATCGCTCCATGCGGGAATAGAAATCGGCGCGCGTTCCGCCGCGTTCTGCCATTTGGCCAATAACGCCTATCGTCTGGGCCGAATGATCAAGCTCGATCCAACGAATGGAGATGCGATCGGGGATCGGGAAGCCCTCGCGCTACAGACTCGCAATTACCGGAAGCCATACGTGGTTCCCGATAAGGTTTAGCAGGGGAGAGTCCGGGCAATCTACGACGTTCGGCGGATCAGGAAGGGGCCGGGGCGGGACAACTTAGCTTCCAGTAGACTCCCTCATCGGAAATAATCTGAAAGCCAAGCCGTTGATACAGGTTGATGGCGCGGTTCTGCTTTTCTACGTAGATGGTTACGGAACGGGCCTCCGTCCGTGCCCGATCCAGGATTTCGGTTAACAGGTGACCGCCGATGCCTTTTCCCCGGGCTTCCGGCAACAACGAGATATCCAGGACGCCGATCTCGCTCTCCGCCAC
>CAXSIG010000389.1:0-5810 GCA_964237255.1 uncultured Bryobacteraceae bacterium | reverse complement strand
GAGCAGCAATGCCGCAATATTTGCGCATGCAATGACCAACAGGAGAGTTACCGAGCCAAACAACAACCAGAGCGACTTTCGCACGCCTCCGACGGAGACCTCTTTCAGAGAGAGCAAAGACACGGAAATTTCCGAATCGGGGCGGCCATAGCGTTGGCCCAATTCAGCCTGGACCTTGGCGAGATCGGCATAGGCTTGCTGGACGGAGGAACCGGACCTCAGCCGTCCAATGACTGTATACCAAGTGTTTTTGCGACTTTGGGCGTACGGTGCGTCGGGAGGACTCGGCGACCATACGTCGACATTCACAGCCGGATACTGGAACGTCGGCGGCATGACGCCTACGATGCGGTAGGAGGACGTTCCAATCCGTAATGACTTTCCAGCCGCAGACGGAATGCCGCCGAACCGTTTACGCCATAGACGATCGCTGATGAGTACAGCGGCCGGGCCCCCAAACCGTTGTTCCTCGGCGATGAAGTCCCGTCCCAAAGCGGGGGAGATTTGTAGAACGTGGAGAAAACGCGGAGCTACCCAGGCGCGTGTCAGGCGTTCGGGATATTCGCCCGATGTCTCGGAAATGTCCTCCGTGTAATAGCCGGTGATGCCCGAGAAAGTTCGATTCAAGCGGTCCCAATCTTCCAAGCGAACTGGCGCGACAAAGCTTTGGGGCTGCTTCTCTTGCACCTGATCCACCTTGACGAGTCGGTCGCTTTCCGGGAAGGGTAAGGGGCGGAGCAGCACCGCATAGATAGCGGAAAATACGGCAGTGTTGGCTCCAATCGCGAGCGCCAGAGTGATTACGATTGCAGCGGTGAAAGCGGGCGCTTTAAAGAAGCTACGCACTGCGTAACGGAGATTGCGCACCAGGGAATCGAGCCAGATCGTTATATCCATATCGCGTGTCCTTTCCAACTGTCCTGTGATGTTGCCGAATTGCAGCTTTGCTGTGCGGAGTGCCTCCGCTTGGGTGAGTCCGTCACCTTGGAGTTTTTCGGCTCGCTCTTCCAGGTGGAACGCCAATTCCCGCTCCAGATCTTTCCCGAGCCGGGCGGGGCGAAAGGTGTTCGCAATGCGTCGAAGCCAACTCACTGCGGTTCCTCACGCATAACGAATGACGCGACTTACACCCTCGGTGAGTTTCGCCCAGCTTTGCTCTTCAGCGGCTAATTGCCGTTTGCCCTTTGCCGTAATGGTGTAAAAGCGGGCGTCTTTGTTTCGCTCTGTTTTCTTCCACGCCGCGCGAAGCAGGCCCTCCTGCTCCATGCGATGCAGGGCGGGGTAGAGTGAGCCCTCTTCCACCCGGAGCAGTTCGCCGGAAACGGATTGAATATGGGCGGAGATGGCATAGCCGTGCATTGCGGCTCCGGGGCCGAGTGTTTTGAGAATGAGAAGGGCCAGGGTGCCCTGAAGGACGTCGTTCTTCGCCATGACTGTTACCTAGCTTTCGATACATAAACAGCTAGGTACCTATAGGACGAAGAATGGAGAACCTGGTTAGGCTTTATTTCAGGAAGAGATCGGCCGAACCGGCAGTCACTCGCAAAACGGTACCCTTCGGCAGTTTGACCGGTTCCGCATACTCATAAACGATGCCGTGGTAATCCTTCAGCCAGATCAGGTGTTCGACCGTGCCATCCGGACGGGTGGCTTGCGCTTCGAGAGGCGCGCTGGGCTGGATGGCCGTCACCGTGATCGCATGGTCAAGCGTGAGCGTTCCTTCCAGATGCAGCACCGCTTCAAGAGGCTTCCCCGTTCCTTCCGGAGCGCCGCCTTCCACCCATTGCACGATGCGCTCAATCTCCGGTTGGGCCAGGCTTTGGTTATTGCGAAATGCGCCAACACCGCGCATGGCTCCCCACGGCGGCATTTTGCGGCTGAGGACTTGGTCCCGAATCGCTTTCGCCCATGGGCGAACCTGCTCATATGTGGCAAGCGGCACGTTGCCTGAAGCGTGACAGCTTAGGCAACGTGCCGCTAGGATTCTCGAAATTTCAGCGTTGTAGGTTAGCTTTGTCGTGATCGGATCGTGCGCCGATACGATCATCGGCACAGCCAAAATCAAAACGAAGCGAGTCACCTACCTTTCAAGCCTACTCCAAGACTGCCGCAGCCACGGGTTTCTTCTTGCGTGGCGGGTAAATGGATGACGGACTGGCTTTGGCATCGATAACAACATCGAAGAAGCCGAACATCATCTCTTCCCAGCTTTGTTCGCCGTAGCGGACTGCTTTGGTGGCGTCTGGGTTAGCCGGGTTGTTGATCGAATTATCGTAATGTGCAACGCATTCGATGCGCGTTCCCTTGGGAACAACCAACTCTTTTACCGGGAAGTAGCTTAATTGCCAATCGAAGCTATAGTGCGGAACCTTGAGAAGAGTTTCGCGCTCACCGGTCGGGTAGTTCGCTGTATACTCGAAGTCTTTGCCGCGAAGATGCATGTGGGGGGTGTAATCGGCAACCTTGGCATCGCTCCCAAATTCAAAGGCGGCTTCCACCTTGTAATTCGAATCGTTCGCGGGAATTTCAAATTTGGTGGTCGTAGCGGCCAAGGTGACTACGCGTTCCTTCACTGGCTCTTTCGCAAAAACGAAGCCAACTTTGGTGCGGTCCGTTCCTTCTTGTCCGTTAGCCGTGTAGTGCAATTGAAGGACGATGTCGGAGCCGGCCTCGATCATTTTCGCGCGACCCGGTTCCAGCTTGGTTGAGATCATTCCGGGCGCATAGCCGACCAAAAATTCACCCGCTGTGCCACTGGCATCCTTTTCTGTATAGGGAACGCCGGGCTTCGCATCCTTCATGAATTTCGAGCCTGGGGGCCGAACGAACGCAATTACGTGATGCACCAACTTCCGGTTGCCTGGACGAATTTCCGTTTGCTGTACCCAGGTGTCCTCCTTAAAGTTGCCGGGGACCAGAATGTACTGATAAGCAACGGTGCCGCTCGCCGGAACCTTGAAGTCCAGGGGCATTTCTACCGTGAGATCCGGCTTGCCGATGTTCCAGCCTTCCAGGAAATCAACCGGCTTCGGAAGATCCTTCGGGTTGCCCTCTTTGGCGCCGCTCTTGGCCCATGCAACCAGCGTATCGATGTCCTGCTGCTTCAAACTCCGATCGTTCATGAAATGGCCGAACTTCGGGTCCGCAAACCATGGCGGCATCTTTTTCAGCGCTACCGCTTCGCTAATCGCGGCGGCATAAGGGCGCACTTCCTTATAGGTCAGCAACGACATAGGTGTCGGCTCACCGGGACGGTGGCAACCCTGGCAGTTGTTCTGCAGAATGGGTGCAACGTCTTTGCTGAAAGTAATGGTTGAAGGAACGGAGGCGGCGGAGAGAACACCGCCGAAAAGCAGGGCAACGGTACAGCTATTTCTCATTAGAACTCCTGTCGTCATTATACAGTGCTGAACGTCACAATTTCTCGCCGCGGACCAGGTCGGCGTAGGTTTCCCGCTCGCGAACAACGCGCCAGGAATCGTTAGCGACCAACACTTCGGCAACCCGAGGGCGAGAATTGTAGTTAGAAGCCTGGCTAAACCCGTACGCGCCCGCGGTTTTTATGGCTAGCAAGTCTCCCGGCATAGGCTGGGGAATGTCGCGATTCTTGGCAAGGAAGTCGCCCGTTTCGCACACGGGGCCGACAATATCGGCGACGATGTGGGCGGTATTTGTGCGTCGAAGCGGAACGATCTCATGATGGGCCTGGTAAAGCGAAGGCCGGATCAGATCGTTCATAGCGGCATCGACGATGACGAAATGCTTCGCTCCATTGTTCTTCAAGTAGAGGACCCGCGTGAGCAAAACGCCGGCAGCGCCCACAATGGAACGCCCCGGCTCCACCATCACGCGGAGCCCGGAGTCTTGGATACGTGACTTCAGATGTTCCACTAATTGGGCGATAGCAGGCGGACGATCGCCTTGTTCATAAGCGATGCCAAGGCCGCCCCCGAGATCAATGTGATCAATGGGATGGCCGTCGGCTTGGAGTTCCGCAGCGAGCGAGAGGACCTTATCGGCCGCCTCAACCAACGGTTCGACTTCCAGGATTTGAGACCCGATGTGGCAACTGACACCCGTGGCGGACAGGTTGGGATACTGACGCGATCGACGATATACGGCGACCGCTTCGGCGATATCGATTCCGAACTTGTGCTGCTTGAGACCGGTTGAGATATACGGATGCGTCGAGGCGTTGACATCCGGGTTGACGCGGAGGGCGAACTGTAGCTGGCGTCCGTAATCACGCGCTATGGCATCCAGCAGTGCAAGCTCCGGTTCGGACTCGCAGTTGAAGTGGCCGATTCCCTTCTCGATGGCAAACTTCATCTCCTCCGCCGTTTTGCCTACGCCGGAGAACACGACCGTGGCCGGGTCGCCGCCGGCTTGGAGCACACGATAAAGTTCACCGGCGGACACGATATCGAAGCCGGAGCCTAGCTTCGCGAGTAAAGCCAAGATGGCCAAGTTCGAGTTGGCCTTGACCGCATAACAGATTTGGTGCGGCACTTCGCCGTATGCTGTGTCGTACGCGCGCCACGCGTCACCGATTGCGGTGGCGGAATATACGTAACAGGGCGTCCCCGCTTGCGCGGCAATATCCTCAAGCGCAACTTCTTCGCAGAATAAGCGGTCGCCGGAATAGTCGAACATTACACGCGGTCTTTTACTTTCAGAATCATCACAGTCTGGTCGTCGAAACGGACGGTGTTGTAGCGATCTAAATCGGAGAAGACGGCGTCCACCATTCCTTGCGGGGAAAGGCCGCAGGCTTTGCCGATCAGCTTTCCGAGGCGTCCGCGGCCGTACTCCTCGCCCCGCACGCTCATATGATCGGAGATGCCATCGGAGTACAGGACGATGGTATCTCCCGGCTGGGTTTGAAAAGTGACTTCGTCATATTCGCGATCGGGAAAGAGTCCGAGGGGCACGCCGGCAACAGCGATCTCTTCGAGCTTGGCGCCGCGGCAAACCATGGGCGGCGTCGCGCCCGCGTTTGCGACATGCAATTCACCGGAGTGCGGATGCCAGAGCATGATCAGCAGCGCCACGAAGCGGCCTTCCACTTTGCGCGATACCACCGCTTCGTTGAGGGCCCGCATCAGTTCGGCTGGACTGCGTCGTCGTGGAGCGAGCGTGCGAAGCAGGCCATCGAGAACAGCGCCAAAGAGTGCGGCAGCCACGCCCTTTCCACTGGAATCCCCGAACGCGATCACCATGTGGGGCGCGCGGTGTCGCGTGTCGGTGTGTTCGAAGAAGTCGAACAGGTCACCGGAAATTTCTCGAGCGGGCCGAAGGCCGATGGCGACGTCCAGGCCCTCGATGTCGGGAGCTTCAGTCGGGAGCAACACACTCTGAAGCTCGCCCGCCACATCAAGATCTTCTTGCATCCGGCGCTCCCGCGCGGCGATGTCGGCGTAAAGCTGCGCGTTTTCGACGGATATCGCGATCTGGGGCGCAAGCAGGTTCAGCGTGCGCATATGGTCGTCCGTGAAAAAGCCGATACGATTGCTTTCGAGGTCCATCACGCCGCGGGTGCGATCCCGGATGCTGAGCGGGATGGCAATCTCCGAACGAATGCCGGGATGCGAGGCGATGTAGCGCGGGTCCGTTTCGACATCGTTCACGCGAATCGCTTCGCGGGATTCAACCGCCGCTCCCGTGATGCCTTTCCCTATGGGGACATGGTCGACGCTGACGCGCTCATCGTAACGGAGGCTGACTTTATGGCGCAGAAACTTCTTCGATTCGTCGACCAGCAGAATGCTGAACGCATCGTAATTGATCAGATTGCGGATGGTGGAGGCGAT
>CAXSIG010000388.1:0-5819 GCA_964237255.1 uncultured Bryobacteraceae bacterium | reverse complement strand
CAGACGGTTGTTTCAGAGCGCTGTTACGAGTAAGCTGACCTATCATGTTCTACCGGTTGCTCCTTGTTCTTGCGATCACATCGATTTGCTTTGGGCAAGACCCCGCAGCGAAGTTAGCGGAGTTGCTCGGGTTCGAGGCTGCCCCTAACGGTCGCATTCCCGGAGGTTGGACCGGAGTTCCTCCCGAAACGTTAGAAGTCGAAAACAACGTGGTTCACAGCGGCAAGCATTCGCTTCTAATGGAGCGAAAAGCGAACAGCGCGAATCAATTTTCCGTAATCAGCAAAATAGTTCCCGTCGACTTCACCGGAAAGACTTTTGAACTCCGCGGCTTTTTACGAACCGAGAATGTAAGCGCCTTCGCAGGGCTTTGGATTTCGGAAGAAGGGGAAGGATCGATGCTTGGTTTCGATAACATGCAAACCCAGCATTTGAATGGGACGAACGAATGGAAGGAGTACTCCGTTCAGTTGCCGCTACATCCGAACGCAGAACGCTTGCGCTTTGGAGTGTTGCTGACGGGAACAGGTAGGATTTGGGCCGATGACCTGCGGTTGCTGGTTGACGGCAAATCAATCCTGGATGCTCCGAAAGCGGAAAAACCCAAAACCATTCTGGACACAGATCAGGAGTTTGACGCCGGTTCGCGAATCTCTTTCCGTGAACTTACGAAGATTCAGATCGAAAATCTGGCCACGCTGGGAAAGGTCTGGGGATTCCTCAAGTATCACCATCCACTAGTTACATCCGGAAAGATGCAGTGGGATTATGAGATGTTTCGCGTGTTGCCCAAGATTCTCGAGTCCAAGGACCGCGCCAGCGTCAATGCCGCGTTGCTGCAGTGGATCGCCAAGCTTGGACCGGTGGCCGACTGCGGCGAGTGTGCGTCGCTGCCGGAGACGGACCTTGTCCTTCGCCCAGCGCTTAGTTGGATCAGCGACGAGAAGCTTTTGGGACGAGAGTTGAGCATGGTTCTCCAATCGATTTACAAGAACAGAGTCAAGAGCACAAAACAGTTTTACGTGTCGTTCGCCTTGGGGATCGGTAACCCGGTTTTCGACCGGGAGCTTGCTTACAAGAATGTTTCCATGTCGGATTCGGGTTTTCAGCTGTTAAATATTTACCGGTTTTGGAACATTGTGGAGTATTGGTTTCCGTACCGCGACATAACGGGAGAGAACTGGGACGCCGTCTTGGGCGATGCAATCTCGACGGTAGCTTTGGCGAAAGACTCCACGAGTGTGGAGCGGGAGATGATGGCGCTGATTGCACGGGCACACGATTCGCACGCGAATCTTTTGAATACCATCGGCGTGCGTCCGCCCGTAGGGGCGTGCCGGGTTCCGGTGAACGTGCGATTTCTCGACGGTCGCGCGCTTGTTGTTCCCGATGCGTCGACTGCGGGGTCCGCTCCTTCGGGGCTTCGGGTGGGCGACGAAATTACGGCTATCGACGGGGTGAAAATAACCAAGCTGATCAGCGATTGGACTCCGTATTATGGTGCCTCCAACGAAGCCGCAAAATTGCGCGACATGGGGCGAAGCTTAACCGCAGGTCCCTGTGGCGAAGTAACGTTAGCGGTTTGGCGACAGAACGAAGATGTCTCGACAAAGGTAACGCGAGTCTCCAAGGACAGTTTCAGAATGGAGACGACTCACGATCTGCCGGGCGAGACGTTCCGCCTGTTGTCGGAAGATGTCGCTTACCTGAAACTGTCATCGGTAAAGCTAGCCGATGCGGCAAGTTATATAACGCGGGCCGCGCACACAAAAGGGCTGATTATCGATATCCGGAACTACCCTTCGGAGTTCGTGGTGTTCGCACTTGGGAATTTGTTGGTGGATCAGCCGTCGACATTTGTGAAATTTGCAAAAGGCGATGCTTCTAACCCGGGGGCGTTTTATCGGCAGAATACGGTTACGCTTCAGCCCGCCCAACCGCATTACTCGGGGAAGGTGATCATTCTGGTGGATGAGGTTTCGCAGAGCCAGGCGGAGTACACAACCATGGCGTTCCGATCCGTACCCGGTTCTGTTGTGATCGGCAGTATGACCGCCGGGGCTGACGGGGATGTGTCGGCGATCCCATTGCCGTTTGGACTAACAACGAGGATTAGCGGGATCGGTGTGTTTTACCCGGATGGGCGACCTACGCAACGCGTCGGTATCGTCCCGGATTTGGAAGTGAAGCCGACAGTAGAGGGGATTCGGGAGGGTCGCGACGAGGTGTTGGAAGCGGCGCTCCGACGGATCTTGGGTGACTCTGTTCCCGCGGCGACGATTCGGACGATGGCGCGGCGTTGAGCAGATAACCATGGATGAATGCACGATCAAGGCATTCATTTGACAAGCTCCGAGCGATAATTCCATACTCAACCAAAGATCGTTGGCGACGTACCACGCCGTCCCCGCCTGCTTCTGCGTTTCGCGCAGATTCTAATCCTGATTTGAGGAAGTTATGACTCGAACGTCGTTAAACCGGTATGTTGTATTCTCTGTTGCGGCGCTGCTCTCGCTCCCGATGTCGCTGTTCGCTCAATCGCAGGCGAACACGGGAACTATCGAAGGGACGGTAAGCGATCCGTCGGGCCGCTTCGTTTCGAATTCCGATGTGTCAATCACCAATCTCGGCACGAACTTCACGCGCGATTTGAAAACGGATACGGAAGGTCGCTTTCGAGGCTTGCTGCTCCCTCTTGGACCTTATCGCGTCACAGTCAAGGCTCCTAACTTCGGCACGGCGGTGCGCGAAGGCATCGACCTTGCGGTAGGCCAGTCTATTTCGCTTGCGATCACCGTCAATATTTCACAAGTTACTGAGACTGTGGTGGTCACCGGAGGCGCGCCCATCATTGAAACGGAGCGCGTGGAAGATTCCACGTATTTGAATACGCGCTCCGTCCAGGATCTGCCGAATAACGGCCGGAACTTCCTGAGTCTGGTTCCGCTCACCCCAGGCGTGTCGATTGTCCAGGGTCCGGACGGAGCTGAGATCTCCATCAACGGGCAAAAGGGAATCAATAACAACGTATCCATCGATGGGGCTGACAATAACAATCCCTTCTTCGGCGAGCAGCGCGGCGGACAGCGGCCTGCATTCACAGTTAGTCTGGACGCCATCAAAGAAGTTCAGGTGGTGGCCGATAGCGCTCCCGCGGAGTTCGGTAGAAGTTCGGGCGGGTTTATTAATGTGGTCACGAAGTCCGGCACGAACGACATCCACGGAACGGCGCACGAATATCAGAAGTGGACCGGCCTCACCTCTCGCCTGGCCGATGGGACGCGACTGAGTGCATTTTCGCAAGAGCAGTTCGGCGGCACTTTTGGCGGCGCGATCAAGAAGGACAAGTTGTTCTACTTCGGCGCGTATGACCAGCAGTACTTTACGCAGACCAAGCAGAACAACCCGGCGCGCATCGATGCCGGACTGGTGAACTTCTTCGCCACCAAGCTTGGCGACCCAAACGAGAATGGCCCGATCACCCGCCAGAACAATGCGGTCGCAGCGCTCGGCAAGATCGATTGGTACGTGAGCGAGAAGAATCTCTTCACCGCCCGCTACAACTATTCGCATTCCCGCCAGCCGAACGGAACCTTCGATGTGGAACAGTGGGGACGCAGCGCGAACGCGGTGGAGATTGGATTTTCCAACTCGGTGAGCCTTCAGTTGAACACCACGCTCTCGCCCTCCATGCTGAATGAGGCGCGGTTCCAGTTTGCGCGGGAAGACCGTCCCCGGAGTTATGTGGGTCCAAGTCTCCCAGGCCAGAGCCGTCCGTTTCCCGATACCGGTATCGATTTCGGCGGACAGTATCGCTTCGGCGAGCCGTTCTTCATTCCCACCAAGGACCATGACACGCGCTTTCAGGTGAACGACAACGTGTCGGTGATTCGTGGCGGACACTCCATCAAGCTGGGAGCCGAGTTGAACCGTACCGCGACCACGCAGACGTTCGTGGGATTCGCGAATGGCCGCTACATTTTCGACAGCGTCCAAGGGTTCGAAAATTATGTGAACATCGGGCCCACGTTCGTCGAGTGTTCGAACGGCACAACGAATAACTTTGGGAACTGTCCGACGGGCACGTCCATCACCGGGCCGCTCGAACTATTTCTGCAATTCGCCGGTGTGAACGGTTTAGCGACTGATGCCGCCGGTACGCAAAATCTGGTCCAGTGGGAACCTGCGCTGTTCGTTCAGGACAAGTGGAAAGTCCGCCCGAACCTGACGGTCAGCTACGGGCTACGCTGGGATGCGCAGGTGGAGCCGCCGGTCCTGACCGCGCCCGACAAGGTTTTCTTCGCGCCCTTCATCGGGAAGCGTGGCTTTCCTTCGAATGGAACCATTCCCTCTTCCTGGAAACAGTTTCAGCCCCGCGTCGGGATCGTTTGGGATCCTTCGAATCAAGGCAAGACGCTGGTCCGCTTAGGCGGAGGTATTTACTATGCGCGTACACCCGGGCTGGACCTAGCGAGCACGCGCTCGACGAACGGCAGCGTCGGTCAATCCATCTATCGCGATTCCACGTTCAACGGATTCGGAATCACACCGCCCGCTTACACCGCGCTGGTACCGAACGCCAGCAACCTGCCGCCGTCCGATCCGCAAGTTTATGTGACGGACAAGAACTTCACCAATCCGCGAACATACACATGGGCGCTGAATCTGGAGCAGGCATTGACCAGCGATCTGAAGATCACGGCGGGATTCGACTATGCGAAGACCGTTCATGCCAGCCGCTTCGTGGATCGTAACGATCCCGTGTTCGGGTCGCCATTTGCCGTCGGACTCGGGGCCGATGGGAAGAATGGAATCGGTCAGTTGACTACGCTCGAGAGTTCCTCGAAAGCTCTGTATCGCGGCCTCACGATTAGCTTGCAGAAACGGTTTTCGCAGCACTTCCAGTTTCAGATGAACTATCAGTTGTCGGAAGACCTGGCGGACGACGACAACGAACGTGATCCCTTTAGTTATCGATATGCGGTGGCGAATAACTTTAAACCTGATTACGGATTTTCGGACCGGAATGAGCGGCACCGCTTCAATCTATTCGGGTTTTATCAGGCTCCGTTCGGCTTCGAGTTTTCGCCGCTGGTCAGCTTCCATAGTCCGCAGCCGATCTCGGTGGCGAATCGAGTACTGGCTAATGGATACATCGTGAAGCGCAACAGTCTGTATAAAGACAATACATTCTTCACGTTCGACTTTCGCGTGGCGAAGTCCTTCCATCTTTCCGACCGCTTCCGGCTTCAGACTAGCGTGGATGCTTTCAACCTGACGAACCGCAAAAATCCGAACCATCCGGAGACGACGAACCTGCTCTTTAATTTCGACGGTACCGTGCAGAGCGGATTCGGCGCTCCTCGCCAAGAACAGCTTGGGCTGCGACTCATTTTCTGAGAGCTATCCGACTATTTGCTACCAGGGATGCTGCTGCCGCAATGGTCCACGAGATAAAGAATGCAGTCCAGGGGAGACGTTTGTGGGGCTCGGCTACGATTGCGGGAAGCCAGACTAGAAGCGTGAACAGACTGAGCATTGCGGCTTCGATCATCGCGGCCAGGAAGGGGAAGATCGAGAAGAGCACACCGACTCCGCACGCGATTTGCCCTACGCCGGTGATGTAAGCCCACGCGGTTCGGAAGGGTAGCCAAGCGGGTACGAAGTCGGCGGTCTGTTTCACGTAGATGAGGTGGGAGAGGCCGATTGGGATCAAAGCGAGGCCGAAGAGAAATCGTGCCGCTCGATGGCTTGACTCTCCTTTGGCGAATAACACCCAACCTCCGGCGAACAGTACGGCGAGTTCGCCCAAGCCTAGC
>CAXSIG010000387.1:0-5833 GCA_964237255.1 uncultured Bryobacteraceae bacterium | reverse complement strand
ACCCTGTCGTTCGACATATCTGCCATGGAGTTAATGCTCCCGCTGGTGGTGGGAGCTACGGTGACTGTTGCAACTCGCGAGGACGCACTTCGAGGGTCGCGCTTGACGGCTCTGCTTAAAGCTGAGCGCGCCACCATGATGTTCGGCACACCGGCAACGTGGCGGCTCTTGCTCGATGCGGAGTGGCTTGGCGACCCGTGCCTGACAGCGCTGTGTGGAGGTGAGGAGCTGACTCGACCTCTTGCGGACTGGTTGCTCGAGCGCACGGCGGGACTGTGGAACATGTTCGGGCCCACAGAAACAACGGTGGCGAGCACGATGGCTCGCGTGCAGACCGCTACCGGACCCGTTCCCATCGGCCGTGCTCTAACGCGGACTCAGTTGCGCGTCGAAGATGGTGAACTTTGGATTGGCGGGGCGGGCCTGTCCGCAGGCTACTGGAAACGACCCGATCTTACGGATGACAGGTTTACCCAGGACGATTACTTCCGCACAGGGGACCTGGTTCGGTTCACACCGGACGGCGATCTTTTATTCCTGGGACGCGTCGACGAACAACTGAAATTGCGCGGGTTTCGCATTGAGCCTGGCGAGATTGAGGCCGCGATTCTCCAGTTTCCGGGAGCGGCGCAAGCGGCGGTCATGAAGGAGGGTGAGACGCTTCGGGCATTCGTCTGTCCGGTGATCGATACCGATAAGCTCAGGCAGCACCTTGCTGAACACCTTCCCGAGCACATGGCGCCGGGCGCGATTTCCGCATTGCCGAGCTTTCCCCTGCTGCCCAATGGCAAAGTAGATCGGCGTGCCCTGCTTTCCGCAAAACCGGAATCCGCCACTTTCGAGCCGCCTTCCGGAATGGTCGAAAAGGCGATCGCCGAGATCTTCAGTGAAGTATTGCATGCGCCGCGCGTTTCTGCGACGGACAACTTTTTCCATCTTGGCGGACATTCTCTCCTGGCGGGACAGGTGCTCGCTCGCATTTGGGAGATGTGGCGGGTGGAATTGCCTGCACGCACGCTGTTCGAAACCCCATCGCTTCGGGAGTTGGCAAACCGCGTGTCTGAAGCGCAAAGCGAACGCCGTCCAGTTTCTAACAAACCATCTCTCCATCCACCCATGTCGCCAGCGCAGGAACGCCTGTGGTTCCTGCATGAATTTCACCAAGGCGAACGCGCGCTTTACAACATCCCTGCCAGGGTGCGTTTTTCCGGGCCACTCAATCCGGAGCGGCTGTCGTGGGCTCTTAATCAGGTAATCGCGCGACATGAATCACTCCGATCTTCTTTCGGTAGCAGTTCGGGCGCTCCTGTACTTACCGTGCATGGGGAAGCGCGATTGGCTCTACGGATTCTCCACGAGGAACAAGCCCGCCGCGAAACATCCGCCACATTCGATTTGACACAAGCTCCGCTACTTCGCGCGTCGCTCGTTTCGCTGGACAGCGATCGGTGGGAACTGTTCCTCACCATGCACCACATTGTGAGCGACGGCTGGTCTATGGGCGTACTCTTTCGCGAGCTAAGCGCGTTGTATCGCGGCGACGCCCTCGCGCCCATTTCCCACTCTTACTCGGACTATGCTTCGGAACAGGCCCGCTCGGCGGATGCCAACGAGCCGCACCTTCGTTACTGGCGTTCCAACTTACGCGACCTTCCTTCGCCACTGCAATTACCGGTGGACCGTCCGCGCGGAGCAAAAGCAACCTACCGCGGTGCCAGCCAGTCGTTCGAATGGCCGGCTGATATCGGAAGCCGAATTCTGGAGTTCAGCCGCGGACACCGAGTCACTCCGTTCGTCACGCTTTTATCCGCCTTCAACGTCTTGCTTCATCGATATACAGGAGAGACGGATCTAATTGCCGGCACCACGCTCGCCAACCGGTCTCGCGTGGAAATTGAGCCTCTGATCGGCTTCTTCGTCAACACGGTTCCGTTGCGCGTAATGGTGAGTCCAGCGGACTCATTCGCCTCAGTGCTCACCCGCACCAGGGACAGCGCTCTCGATGGACTCGCTCATGGAGAAGTACCGTTCCAAACCATCGTAGAAGCGCTGCAGCCGGATCGTAGTCTGGTGCACACGCCGTTCTTCCAGGTGATGTTTTCCTAGCAGAACGCCGCGCAGGATGTTCTGAGCTTACCCGGTGTCACCGTACTGGAAACGCGCTATGACGCAGAGTGGGTGAAGCTGGACCTTACCGTGAATATCGAGAAAATCGCCGATGGAGTTCGTGGGGCAATCGACTTCAACAGCGATCTTTTCGACCGCACGCGCATTCAGCGTTTAGGGGAACATCTGTTTCAGATTGTGGATGGCGCTTTGCGGAATCCCGACTGTGCCGTATCTGAACTGCCACTGCTGACCCTGGTGGAAACGACACAGCTCGCCCGTTGGAATAGAACCGGTGCGACTGGCGCGGACCCGTTCCTGTCTGCATTCCAACGCAACGTGGCGGCACATCCCAATCGTCCCGCAGTTGAATGCGAAGGCATTTCGCTTACTTACGCCGAGTTGGATCGACTCAGCGATTACTCCTGTGAAATTCCCGCACATGCGATTGTTCCGTTGCTCACGCATCGCGATTCGCACTTGATGCCGGAGTTGCTACGCATCTGGAAGCGGGGCAGCGCCTATCTCCCGATCGATCCGGACTATCCGGCAGACCGCCAGCAATTTATGCGGCAAGATGTCGGAGATGCGGGACCTGCGAGCAATCTGGCATATGTGATCTATACGTCAGGTTCCACAGGCCATCCAAAGGGCGTATGCATCCCACGAACAGCAGTGGACAACTTGCTTGAAGGCATGCGATCCGCGGTTCCCGTTGACCAGCACGATGTGATGGTTGCTTTGGCATCGGCCGCCTTCGATATGTCGGTGCCGGAACTATGGCTACCTCTTTATTGCGGCGCAAAGCTGGTGTTGGGAACGCGAAGCGACGCGCGCGATCCGGAACGCTTGAAAGCTCTGTTAGAGCGCACGAACGCGACCATTATGCAAGGAACTCCCACGCTCTGGGCGGCTTTGCTGGACTTGGGCTGGTATCCGAAGCCGGGCTTCAAGCTGCTGGTGGGCGCGGAAGCCTTGCCGCAGAGCGTTCCCAATCGTTTAGCGGAATTGCCTTGCACGGTCTGGAATATGTTCGGACCGACTGAGACTACGGTGTGGTCCACCATGGGCCGTGTCGTACCGGGGCCAGTGACCATTGGCCGACCCATGCGGAATACGCGTGTTTTCGTCCTAGATGACTCGTTGCGGGAGTCGCCCATCGGTAATCCGGGTGAACTGTATCTTGCAGGCGATGGCGTTGCGCGCGGTTATTGGAATCGTCCGGAGTTGACAGCGGAACGATTCGTCACGCTCCCCAATGGCGAGCGTGCGTTTCGAACCGGCGACATGGTCCGCTTTCGCAAGGACGGACAGTTGGAGTTCGGAGGCCGGGCCGATGGACAAGTCAAGTTGTACGGATACCGTATCGAACTCGGTGAGATTGAGGCGGTGATGGAAAGGCAACCCGGTGTCCGCAGGGCTGCCGCGGCCATTCGCGAGCGCGATTCCGGGGAACGGTACCTGGCAGGCTACTTCACGGGTGACGCGGAGGAGAGCGGCTTGCGCAGTGCGCTCGCAAGTGCGCTTCCTCCATACATGGTTCCGGTACAGTTCGTGCGCCTTGCTCAACTTCCGCTTTCCGCAAACGGCAAAGTGGATCGGAGAGCACTGCCCGCTCCCATTCAGGAAACGGTTACGGCGTTGGGTCCCGGCGGCGCCGCTACGGAGTTACTGCAAACTATATTTGCGTCCCTTTTGCGTGCGGAAGTGGTCGGGCCGGATGACAACTTCTTCCATTTGGGCGGCCACTCTCTCCTTGGGACGCGATTAGCCGCGCGCATCCGAGATTCTTTCCAAACCGATATTTCGGTACGGAGTATTTTCGCCGCTCCCACGCCAAGATCGCTGGCGAAGTTGATCGAAGAGCAAGACCGTACCGAGCCGTTGCCTCCCATTGTCAAACAGCCGTTTGCGGAGACAGTTCCACTTTCCTTCACGCAGGAACGTTTGTGGTTTCTGGACCGGTATCACGGCGGTCACTCGCAGATGTTCCACATCGCGGAAGCATTCCGGATTCGAGGAGTACTGGACGCCGAGAAACTTCTCTATTCTCTGCGCACGCTTGTGCAACGACATTCTGTCCTCCGCATGCGATTTCGGGATGGCGGCGCACTGATTGAATCTGCCAATTCGATTGCGTGGGATAACGCCGCTCCGTTCCATCCGATCGACCTCACATCGGAAGCCCCTGTTCGAGCGAACCTCACCAGACTTTCTGCAGACGAACACCGCCTGGAGTTGGTGGTTCACCATATCGTCGCGGATGCATGGTCGCTCGGGATTATTCATCGTGAACTGGCCGAACTTTATGCTGGTGGGACACTTCCGCCACTTTCGCTTCAATTCAGCGATTTTGCGGCTTGGCAGCGCCAATTGCTGTCGGGCAAGCGTCTGGAAGAAGACGCGTTTTGGTGGAAAGCCCAGCTTGATGGCGCGCCTCAATTACTAGATCTGCCTCTCGACTGTTCGCGTCCGGCTGAACAATCGTTCGAGGGACGCAATCACGTCTTCACGCTGCCACGCGATCTCACGGATTCGCTCACGCGCTTCACGCGAGCAGAAGACGTCACGTTGTATATGGTTTTGCTTGCGGCGTTTCAGTTGTTGTTGGCCCGCTACACTGGCGCGGAAGACATCGTGGTCGGCTCGCCAATCGCCAATCGAGCGCGGACAGAAACGGAATCATTGGTCGGCTACTTCGCGAACACAATTGCGCTACGGACCCGGTTTGATGGCGATCCCACTTTCCGCAATCTAGTGCGGCGTGTCAGGGAAACCTCACTCGACGCCGAAGCGCATCAAGACTTTCCGTTTGAAAAATTGGTAGAGATCCTCGCACCTGAGCGCGTGAATGCGTACACGCCAATCTTTCAGGTTCTATTTATCCTGGAAAACACGGGAGCTGAAACGCTTCTTTTGCCGGGGTTGGATATCACAAGGGAAACGGTCGAAGTGCCGGCCGCCCGGTATGACATCACATTAGGGGTCGAGCAGTTCAACGGCGAATTGCAGTGCGTTCTCAATTACAGTGCGGCGCTTTTTACGGCAGCGCGCATGGAACGCATGGCGGAACATTTCGTTACATTACTCAGCTCGGGGCTGGCGATGCCGGAAGCAACAGTGTGGAACTTAGCGCTCCTTACGGAGGGAGAAAAGGAGCAGTTTCGCTACTGGAATCAAACCGCCACACCGATTCCCGACACGTCGGTGATCGAGAAAATTATGGAGGCGGATTCTCGTAAGACTGCGGTGATTTGCGGTGATCGCTCGCTTACCTATTCTGATTTGCAACAGGAAGCCCGAGTACCTGAACGCAATTGCTTGGACCCCATCGTTGCGAATCGCGACATCGAGTTGATCCCCACGTTGTTGCGGATCTGGAAAGCGGGCGGCGCTTACGTTCCGATCGATCCGGAGTATCCCGTCGAACGGCAGGAATTGATCCGGACAGATGTCGCGGGATCGAATGCGGCTGAGGGTCTCGCTTACGTGATCTATACATCGGGATCCAGCGGTCAGCCGAAAGGCGTCGCGATCACCCATCGGTCCCTGGTCAACTTATTGGAAGGGATGCGCGTCGCCGTACCGGTTGATGAGCAGGACGTGATGCTTGCCCTGGCTTCGGCGGCTTTCGACATGTCCGTCCCCGAATTATGGTTGCCGCTTTACTGCGGCGCGACTGTAGTTTTGGGAACACGCGACGATGCGCGCGACCCGGTACGTCTTC
>CAXSIG010000386.1:1931-5860 GCA_964237255.1 uncultured Bryobacteraceae bacterium | reverse complement strand
TGGGAGATTAACGAACAATCGGCGCGGCAGTGCAGGGAATGGGCGGATCGGGTAGCCAACGAAACTTCGCGTCCCCGGTTCGTCGCCGGAGCGATCGGGCCTTTGACTGTGTCCCTTTCGAACTCGCCCGACGCGGACGATTCCGGATTCCGAGTCGTCACCTTTGATCAAGTAAAGACCGCTTACATCGAGCAGGTACGGGCACTTATCGCGGGCGGCTCGGATCTTCTTTTAGTCGAAACCATCTTCGATTCGCTAAATGCCAAAGCGGCGCTGGTCGCCATTCGCGAGGTATTCGATCGAGACGGTAAGGAACTGCCGGTGATGATCTCGGCGGCGGTCGGCCGCGGTGGCGAGACCATGATCTCTGCCCAAACCATTGAGGCCTTCTGGAACGCGGTTGAGCATATCAGGCCCATATCGGTCGGTCTCAACTGCTCTCTCGGTCCGGATTTGATGTACCCATTCCTCTCACAGTTGGCCGAAAAATCAACAACCGCCATTTCCTGCTATCCAAATGCCGGTTTGCCGAATCCTCTCGCGCCAACTGGATTCGATTTAGGACCGGCGGACATGGGCCGTTACCTGGGTGAGTTCGCCCAAGGCGGGTTGATTAACATCGCGGGTGGATGCTGCGGCAACACGCCGGAACACATCGCGGCGATTGCCAAAGCGCTTGATGGAAGACATCCCCGCGAAATTGGGACTAAGTCGACCGCTGTAATCAGCTTGCCGTTGCGCCTATCGGGTTCGCAACCATTTACTCAGCAATCTGGCGTCTACATCATGCTCGGCGAGCGCACGAACGTAGCCGGTTCGCCTAAGTTCGCGAAGTTGATCAAAGAAGGCAAGTATGAAGAAGCGGTAAGCGTAGCGCGTCAGCAAGTGGAAAACGGCGCCAACGTTATCGACATCTGCATGGACGAGGGCATGATCGATGGCGTCTCCGCCATGACACGCTATCTCCAGCTACTCGCGAGCGAGCCTGAGGTCGCGAAAGTACCCTTTATGGTGGACTCCTCGAAATGGGAAGTCATCGAAGCCGGACTTAAGTGCCTGCAAGGGAAAGGCATCGTCAACTCTATCTCTCTGAAAGAAGGCGAAGAGAAGTTTCGGCAAAACGCTGCGACGGTGTTGAAGTACGGGGCCGCTGTGGTGGTGATGGCTTTCGATGAACAAGGGCAGGCCGCAACGTACGAAGACAAGATCCGCATCTGCGAGCGCGCTTACCGGATTCTGGTGGATGAAGTCGGCTTCCCGGCTGAAGACATCATCTTCGATCCCAACATCCTCACGGTCGCGACGGGGATGGAAGAGCACAACAACTATGCCGTTGACTTCATCAACGCGACACGTTGGATTAAAGCCAACCTGCCGCACGCGAAGGTCAGCGGCGGCGTGTCCAATATTTCGTTCAGCTTCCGTGGCAACAACAAGGTTCGCGAAGCAATGCACTCGGCGTTCCTGTATCACGCGATCTCAGCCGGCATGGACATGGGCATCGTCAACGCGGGGATGCTCGAAGTGTATGAGGAGATTGAGCCGGAGCTGAAGGTCTTGGTGGAAGACGTTCTACTCAACCGCCGACCCGACGCTACAGAGCGGCTGGTTGAACTTGGCGAAACGCTGAAAGCTGCCGGTACTGGTGCAGCGGTGGCTGAAAAGAAGGCGGAGGAATGGCGCGGCGGTACGGTAGAAGAACGTCTGTCCCATGCATTGGTTAAAGGCATCGACACATACATCGACGGAGATACCGAAGAAGCGCGCGCCAAACTGGGCCGCCCGCTCCTGGTAATCGAAGGCCCGCTGATGGATGGAATGAGCGTGGTAGGCGATCTGTTCGGGGCTGGCAAAATGTTCCTGCCGCAGGTGGTGAAGTCCGCCCGCGTGATGAAGAAAGCCGTCGCGTATCTGACTCCTTTCATGGAAGCGGAGAAGGCGGAACTAGCAGCTTCCGGACAAGTGGTGAAGGCGCAAGGAAAAATCGTCCTCGCGACCGTGAAAGGCGACGTTCACGATATCGGCAAGAACATCGTCGGCGTGGTCCTCGCATGCAATAACTACGAAGTGATCGACATGGGCGTGATGGTTCCCTGCGAGAAGATCCTTGAGCGCGCGAAGTCGGAAAACGCGGACATCATCGGCCTGAGCGGGTTGATCACGCCATCGCTCGATGAGATGGTGCACGTTGCCCGCGAGATGGAACGTCAAGGGTTCAAGTTGCCTCTTCTCGTCGGCGGCGCGACCACCAGCCGCGCGCACACCGCGGTTAAAATCGCTCCGCACTATAGCGAGCCCGTGGTACACGTTTTGGATGCCAGTAGGGCCGTCCCCGTAACCACCAGTCTGCTCAGCGAGGAAGGAAAGCCCGCGTTCGTTGCGCAACACCGCAGCGATTACGAAGCGTTGCGCCTGTCCCATGCCGCGCCGCGCCTGAAGCTTGTTCCCCTTCCGGAAGCCAGGACCCGGCGCACTCCCATAGAATGGCGTCGCGAAGACATCCCGTCGCCATCGTTCACCGGTGTTCGTGTGCTCGATAAGTTCCCGCTTGCGACGCTGCGAAAGTTCATCGATTGGTCCCCGTTGTTTCACACGTGGGGATTGAAAGGCATTTATCCTCGCATCCTGCAGCACGAAAAATACGGTGCGCAAGCCAGCCAGATCTACACGGAAGCCAACGCGCTTCTCGACCGAATCGTAGACAACAACCTGCTCACCGCACGAGGCGTTTACGGCTTATTCCCCGCGAATGCGATTGGCGATGATGTTGAGCTCTACACGGACAATTCCCGTGAGAGTGTGCTCACGCGGTTTCATTTTCTTCGACAGCAGGCACATAAAGAAGGGACGGAACCTTGTCGTTCCCTGGGCGATTTCATTGCGCCGCGCGAAACAGGGTTGCCGGACCATATGGGCGCCTTCGCGGTAACCAGCGGAATCGGCTTGAAGGATGTGTGCGACCGATTCCGAGCGGAGAACGACGACTATAACGCCATCATGGCCGAAGCCCTTGCCGACCGATTAGCCGAAGCTTTCGCCGAGTGCCTGCACAAGCAAGTGCGCGAGGAATGGGGTTACGGCTGTTGCGAAAAGCTGACAAACGACGATCTGATTCAAGGCAGGTATCGGGGTATCCGACCGGCAGCCGGCTACCCCGCCTGTCCCGACCATACCGAAAAAGGCCCGCTCTGGCAGTTACTTGGTGTGGAAGAGAACACCGGCATGAAGATAACCGAGTCGTTCGCTATGTGGCCCGGGTCAAGCGTGAGCGGAATCTACTTCGCCCACCCACAATCCCGCTATTTCGATCTCGGGAAGATTGATCGCGATCAAGTCGTCGACTACCATACGCGCAAAGGAATGACCGTCGCGGAAGTGGAACGATGGCTCGGTCCCAACCTGAATTACGATCCGGCTGCTTGACTTATCCCGACAAAGGCAAGCTGCGAATTCGCGATCGATCTCGCGGAAAGACGACAACACAGCCTTCTAAGAGATCCGGCTCAAGCATGGGCAACGAGGTGACGAGAAGGTCAAAGTAATCTCGCGCGCCAAGTAAATTGGAATCGCGAAAAAGAATGAAAGAAGGCCGTGAAGCCTCCTGAGCGGCAAGCAGCGTCCCAAAGTCTGAATCTGCGGAAAACAATAACCCATTCCTCGTCCGCTGCTCGCGAGAGAATTGTTTGGTCGTTTGCGGCCGCCATCCCATAATCGCGAACATGAACCGCATCGTGTCCTTCGTTAGCCAGCAGTATGGCTAAATGCTGCGGCAGGGCGTTATCGATCAGAAATCTCAAGCCGACTGTAGAATCGGTAGTTCGCGTTCCATCACGGAAGCTGCCGCGAAACGCAAACACTCGCGAATATCGTCACTCTGAAGGTCCGGATAGTCGGCAAGTATTGATTGTTCGGTCGAGCCTCCCACCAGC
>CAXSIG010000386.1:0-1921 GCA_964237255.1 uncultured Bryobacteraceae bacterium | reverse complement strand
CGTTGCAACAGGAATACGAAGACTGCGAATGCACGGGATTCCACCCATTTGCTCCGCATCAACCGTAATTCGCGCGAAGTTCTTCATCCAGGCCACGTTCATTATCTCAAATACTAACTACCGCCCGACCCTCCGCCATCTCTGACAGCTTGACCACAGTATTCCAGTTCCGCGTGGTAGCCGCACACCCCAACATCCGCTCAATTTTCACCATCGGGACCTTTGTTTTCCCTTGCCCGTTCGGATAAAAACAAAGCAATTCCCGCCCCTCCATCCACAGTTCTTCGGGCGATATCGGGATCGCTCGCACCTGCTCCCGCACCGCTTCCCCTGGGTCGCAAGCTAAAAATGTAACCTGGCTCTTCGCCCCATCGCGACCGCCGAATGGATCCCGCTCCAACAACACCCGCAATTCACCCGCAGTCCGAATTACTACCGAGGACCGGAACCCAAACTCGCGCTCAATCGCCTCTTCCAAACACTCCGCGGCACCCGCCGGATCCACAGCCTCAAACACCAAATTCCCACTTTGAATAAATGTTTCCGGTCGCGCAAACCGCAGCCCTTCGCACAACGTTCGTAACTGCGCCATCGGCATTCTGTGGTTACCCCCGACGTTCACGCCACGCAGCATCGCCACCAAAGTAGTCATCACTTTTGAGCTTACTGCTATAATTCTGTTTTATGCCGTACGCGCCCTATTGCCTGCATCACCACCATCACGTACCGATGGTCGCGGGCCGCACGGTTCTCTAACTTTTCGTTTTATATAAAAGGATCGAACGAACGCCCGCCGCAGTTTGGCGGGCTATTTTTATGAGCGCAGAACTAAATTTCGAGAAGGCTGATGGACTGGTGACCGCCGTGGTTCAGGACCATCAAACCGGACGCGTCCTCATGGTTGGCTACATGAATCCCGAAGCCTTCGAACGAACCGTATCTACCGGCGTCACTACGTTCTGGAGCCGCTCCCGCCAGAAGCTTTGGATCAAAGGTGAAAGCTCCGGCCACAAAATGCTGGTCAAGAACATCGCGGTGGATTGCGATGAGGACGCGGTCCTCGTCACCGTCGAAGCCATCGGCCCCGGAGTCTGTCACACCGGCCACCACAGCTGCTTCTACCGATCGCTCTCGAATGGTGCTTGGACGGAAACCGAAGAGCGCACATACGACCCCGATGCCATCTACGGAGCCAAGCACTAATGTCCAAGCCGAAGCTCAAGCTTGGCATCCCAAAAGGCAGCCTCGAAACCTCCACCATCGACCTCTTCCGCCGCGCCGGTTATAACATCACCACCAGCAGCCGATCTTACTTTCCGTCTGTCGACGATCCTGAAATGGAATGCATGCTCATCCGCGCGCAAGAGATGGCCCGCTATGTCGAGAACGGCGTGCTCGATGCCGGTCTAACCGGCCGCGATTGGGTGGAAGAAAACGAAGCGAAAGTCGTCACCATCGCCGACCTCGTCTACTCGAAGCAAAGTTTCCGCAAAGTCCGCTGGGTGCTCGCTGTCCCCGAAGCATCGGGCTTTCAATCTGTGCGCGATCTGGAAGGAAAAGTCATCGCGACTGAACTCGTGCGCACCACCGAGCGCTATCTCAAACGTCACAACGTGAATGCGACTGTGCAATTCAGTTGGGGCGCAACAGAAGTAAAGCCGCCGGTACTAGCCGATGCCATCGTCGAAGTAACCGAAACCGGCACATCCCTGCGTGCCAATAATCTTAAAATTATCGATGAGCTCCTCGATTCCAACACGCAGCTCATCGCCAATAGCAAATCCTACGAAGACCCCTGGAAGCGAACCAAGCTCGACAACATCAAGATGCTCCTCGAAGGCGCCATCAACGCACTCGGCTCCGTAGGTCTCATGCTGAACGTGCATAAGTCGAACCTCGATGCCGTCGTTGGCCAACTCGG
>CAXSIG010000385.1:3368-5863 GCA_964237255.1 uncultured Bryobacteraceae bacterium | reverse complement strand
CGAATAACGGAGTCTATCCGACACAGCGCGCGCGATCTCCACCGCTCCGGGAGTATCGCCATGAATACACAATGTGTCCGCGCGCATCGGCAACTCGGCCCCATTTACAGCCCGCACAAGTTCTGCTTCCGCAATGTCATGGGCTTGGTCGGCAGCGCACTCTGGATCGGTAATTAGCGAATCCGAAAAGGTACGAGCGCGAAGCGTCCCGTCCGGCTCGTAAGCCCGGTCGGCGAATGCTTCGGCTTCCACCCCAAACCCGGCCGCACGAAACACATCCAGCATCTGCGATCCCGCAAGCCCCATCAAAATCACGTTCTTGCTCCAACGCTCAACCCCACGCGCTATGGCATCGGATAAAGCCGCGCTCTTCACCGCCGAGTTGTACAACGCGCCATGCGGCTTCACATGAAGCAACTCGGCGCCTTGTTCCTTCGCCACTTCCGCCAATGCGCAAATCTGGTCGTAGACAAAGGCTGAAACTTGCTCCGCAGGCATATCGATGGGCAAGCGTCCGAAGTTCGCCCGATCCGGATAGCCCGGGTGCGCACCTAACCGCAGGTTCCATCGCTTTGCCTGGATGACTGTTGTCGCCATCATCCGTTCGTCACCCGCATGCCCACCGCATGCAATATTCACCGAAGTCAAAAACGGCATGAGCGCTTCCTGGCTGCCGTCCTCCACCATCGCCGGGATCTCACCCATGTCACAGTTAATATCGATCACGCGATCACCTCCGACTTTTGTTCGGGCAAGAGAAACACGATCCCAGTGCCGGCTAAAAAGAACAACGACGTCAGCGCAAGGGCCGGCCCGATGCCCTTCACATCCGCCACTGCCCCAATTACCCAAGGTGCAAACGCCGAAGCCGCCCGCCCCACGTTGTAGCAAAGCCCCTGGGCCGTAGCCCTCGCTGCCAACGGAAACAGCTCCGCAAGCAGCGATCCGAACACGCTGAAATACCCATGCCCAAAGTACCCAATCAGCGGACTCATCGCCAGCAGCGCGCCCGCTGAGAGCTTCCCAGAGCCAAAGATCGGGATCAGCACGGCGGCGCTCAACGTAAACGCGGCGAACGTGACGCGTCTGCCGAAGCGGTCCGCAAGCCACCCAAAGCTGGTGTATCCACAAAACGCGCCGATCTGCAGCGGGATGATCCAACCCGTGGTCTTGAAAACACCCAGCCCCGCGCCGCCCTTCTCAACCGGACTTGCCAGGTAAGCGGGAATCCACGTAAAGACACCCCAGTAAGCGAACAGAACGCAAGCGCACAGCAAGCTTGCAATCGAGATGTTTCGACGATTCTCCGGCTCCAGCAGCACCGGCAAGATCTTGGGCTGCACCCCTCGGCGATCTTCGTTTTGCTCCGTCCAGACTTCTGGCTCGGATACATTTCGACGAATCCAAAGCACGAACAGCGCTGGCGCAGTCCCAGCCAAAAACAAAGAACGCCACCCATACCGCGGAAGGATTGCCCCGGCCAGCAATGCCGCCAGGATATACCCGATGGCCCACCCGGATTGCATGAACGCGATCGCTTTACCGCGGTGTTTCGCGGGCCATGTCTCCGCCACCAACACCGATCCCGCGGACCACTCCGCCCCCAACCCAAACCCCACAAGCGCGCGCCAGATTCCGAGTGCCCAGATCGATCCAGCGGTGGCCGTCATTCCGGTGAATACCGAGTAAGTGAGAATCGAGATCATCAGGATGCGCGCCCGTCCGTAGCGGTCCGCCAGCCAGCCTGCCAAGATGCCGCCCGCGGACGACGTGAGCAAGGTGAGCGACGCCATCGATCCAGCCACTGCGGACGATAACCCGAACTCACGCTGAATGGTAGTCAATGCAAAGGAGTACAACATGACATCCATGCCATCCAAAATCCAGCCGGTCTGCGCTGCGAACAACGTGCGCCACTGGCTTGCGCTTACTTCGCCAGTCTTCAATCGAACAGTTCCCCGGACGCGATCGACTGTTCTTGCCGACGCAGCAGACGAACGCCTTCCGCCACCGATACCGGCTCAAACTCGATCTTGTCACCCGGTCGAAGTTGCCCTACCGAGGGCAGGTCCACCGAAATTACCGAGCCCATCAAGGCATATCCGCCCGTGGTCTGCTGCTCAACGAATAGAATCAGCGGCTGCCCTCCGTTCGTAACTTGAATGGAACCACACGTCACGCCTTGACTGAGGACAGGTCCGGCGCTGCGCAGCGGCGGGCCCTCCAGACGAAGGCCCATGCGATTGGCTTGCTCGCTCACCGTATATGTCGCTCCGAGAAAAGCCGCGCTATCGGGATGCGTGCCCATGCTGAATCGAAGCCGATGCCGTGTTGGGTTAGGACGAACGGAACGCTTCGGCGGAGTCCACGGATCTCGACCGATCCGAAGCAGATCGCCGGCCCGGGTAACGCGTCCACCCAGTCCGCTCAGCATATGAGTAGAAGCGCTATCAAGAGACATCGGCACACGGATGCCGCCGCGTATGCAAAGGTAG
>CAXSIG010000385.1:0-3358 GCA_964237255.1 uncultured Bryobacteraceae bacterium | reverse complement strand
GTTCAGAGCAGCGCCCGAACGGAGCGTCGACCCCGGATGCGCAACCGCGGTTCGCCACGGGGCGACCGAATCGCCGTCCAATGTAGCGCCGAAATCGCTCCCTGTCAGTGCGAAGGTCGCACCTTCGGGAAATCGGAATGTGCCGCCGGTGCGAGTCATCTCCAGCCCGGCCGCGGTTTGCTGGTTGCCCACCAACAGATTTCCCAATCGCAAGGAAAGGGAATCCGCCGCACCGGATGCCGACACTCCCAGATGCGCATAACCGGGCCGACCCAAATCCTGAATCGTGGTTAACATGCCGGGCGCAATCACTTGAAGGCAGCTCATTGCGAAATGGGCCGAAATCGAACCAGGTCACCGGGCTCCAACAGACTCGATCCAGAATCAAACATCGCCAGCGATGTACGACCAATCAATCGCCACCCACCGGGAGTGACAATTGGATACACGCCAGTTTGGCGATCCGCAATGCCCACGCTTCCCGCCGGCACCTGCTTTCGTGGAGCGGGAAGCCGGGGGGTAGCGATTTGTTCGGGAACCATTCCCAGGTAAGCGAATCCCGGAACGAAACCGAGGAAGTACACCGTGTAAGTCTCACCGGCGTGAAGGTCGATGACGTCTCGTTCGGATAAGTCATGCATGCGGGCCAACTCCGGCAGATCGGGCCCGAACTCCGCGCCGTAATGGACCGGGATCTCGACGGTCCTCTGATCTGATTGCTCGCCCTCTTCACCGCGATTCAAGCGATCCAACGCGATTTGGCGCACCGCGTCATGGCTAAAAGAAAGTGCATCGAACTCAATCAAGAGCGAGTGATACGCGGGGTGTAAATTGGTCACACCCTTGACCTGTTCGCGGCGTAGGCAACGAAACAGGCCGAGCACCCGGCTGTAGTTCGCGGCGTCGAACTCGGAACCGAAGGAAATCAGGACGGATTGGTCGCTCAAATCGTGGATTGCGACATCCGTTGGCATGACGAATTTTAGCAGGGCAAAGGAGGATAGCGATGTCCATGAAATGGTTACTCGGTATCGAGGCGTTGTCGCTGCGGGTTTTCGCACGGGAACAGCCGATCATCCGTGAGGCCGGTACGTTGTTGGACGGAAAAGGAGGCGTTCAGATTTTCGCCTCGGAGAGTTCCCGCGACGGGGGCGGCACCCGACGCCGGATGCACATCCGTAGAGCACGGTACCCTGGCTACTTCCGAAGTGTTGAAGCACTTAGCCGAAAAGGGAACGTACTTAACGTCTTTGTCATGAAGGGCGGCAAGGTCTTTCTCTTCGTAACACTACGCTAACCTAAGTAAGGCAACAATGACATTAGATGAAATCCGCGAACTGATCAATTTAGTTTCCGAGACCGGTGTCGCGGAACTGGAAGTTCAACGTGGAGAAAATCGGGTTCGGATCCAACTGCGTTCAGCTAGCGAGTCCAAGCAGATTCCGCTGTATCAAGCGACCCCTCCACCTGTCGCCACTCCCGCGGCTCAACCTGCTGCCGAAGCCCCGAAGCCAGCCGCTACGAACAACGTCCTGATCAAGTCGCCCATCGCCGGCACTGGTCGAACTTCGACGCGAGCAGCATGACCCGCCGGCGCTGCCGGCGCGTCCCCGGAATCCGGCCCCTTCGTGCGCGAAGGCGAAGAGGTCTTACCCGGAAAGGTCCTCTGCATCATCGAATCGATGAAGCTGATGAATGAGATTGAAGCCGACATCGCGGGGATTGTGGAAAGTAAGCTGGTGCCGAACGGCCAGCCCGTAGAGTATGGAGAGGCCCTGTTTGCCATCCGTCCCGTTTAAGAAAATACTAATTGCCAATCGAGGCGAAATTGCCCTCCGAATCATCTGCGCCTGTAAAGACTTAGGAATCCCCACCGTCGCCGTCTACTCTGAGGCCGACCGTCATAGCCTGCCGGTTCGTTTTGCCGACGAAGCAATTTGCATTGGACCTGCCAAGAGCGCTCGGAGCTATCTGGATATCCCGTCGATTATCAGCGCCGCTGAGATTACGAATACGGATGCGATTCACCCGGGCTATGGCTTCTTGAGCGAGAATGCGCAATTTGCGGAAGTCTGCGCCGCATCGGGCATTACATTTATCGGTCCGAAGCCGGATGTGATTAAAGCGATGGGCGTAAAAGAACGAGCCCGCGCCATTATGCGGGAGCACGGTGTCCCTACATTACCGGGTTCGACCGGTGTTGTTTCCGGCCCGGACGAGGCGCTCCAGATCGCGGAGCAAGTTGGCTACCCCGTAATTCTAAAAGCGTCCGCAGGCGGCGGAGGACGCGGTATGCGCGTAGTTCAAAAAGCCGGGGACCTTCCGGGACTTTTGGCGCAAGCGCAGACGGAAGCGGGAGCATCATTCAGTTCCGCAGACGTTTACCTGGAAAGGTACATCGGGGCTCCACGGCACATCGAATTTCAGGTGCTGGCCGATCATCACGGCCACGTGGAAATCTTAGGTGAGCGGGAGTGCAGCATTCAACGCCGTCACCAAAAGCTGCTCGAAGAATCGCCCTCGCCTGTACTAAAGGCCGAGATGCGGGACTCCGTTTCAAAGAGCCTGCAAAGCGCTCTTCAACAGATCGGTTACACCAACGCTGGAACTGTTGAGTTCCTAATGGATGAAACCGGCAACCTGTACTTTATCGAAGTCAACGCGCGCATCCAGGTGGAGCATCCCGTCACGGAGATGGTGACCGGTCTGGATTTGGTGAAGGCGCAAATTCGAATTGCGGCGGGCGAGCGACTTGCAGACTTTATACCGCTTCCGGTGAAACGGTTCGGCCACGCCATCGAATGTAGAATCAATGCCGAAAATCCAGTCACATTCACCCCATCCCCAGGACGAATCACGGGCTTGAACCTGCCGGGAGGCATCGGAGTTCGCGTGGATACCCACGCCTACACGGACGGCGTCATTCCGCCCTACTACGATTCCCTTGTGGCTAAGTTAATCACTCACGGCCACGACCGCGCGGAGGCAATTGTCCGGATGCAACGCGCGCTGGACATGTTCATCGTGGAAGGAATCCACACGTCGATTCCGCTGCACAAGCGCATCCTGGCGGACCCGGATTTTCAAGCCGGCCAGTTCGATACGAACTTCGTTCAGCGGTTTACCAGTTAGTGATCGAGCCGTCGGGACGTTCGAAAATTGGTGTAACGCGGTATCGCTGAGTAACTTCGGCCTGCTTTTGCAGCGGCTTGGTATCCAGTTCTACGCCCAGCCCTGGACGACGGTTCAGCATCAGCTTACCCTTATTCCAATCCGCGCAGACGGGCAAATGCGGCTCGGGCTGTGGGCCCGTTCCGTTCATTTCCATCATCACGGGTCCGGAAAACGCCCCGCATGC
>CAXSIG010000384.1:0-5887 GCA_964237255.1 uncultured Bryobacteraceae bacterium | reverse complement strand
ATCATGCAAATACCAGCGTCGCTTCGCTCCGACCGTATTCACATCCCGTCGGAATCGGATATTCACATCGCCGGAATCCGCAATCAACTCGCCGATGCTGTGGTGGAAGGTAAGAGGAAGCAGTTTATGGCAAACCTGACGATCGTGCCATTGCTGATCATCGACGACTTTGGAATGCGCAAACTGCCGCTGACCGCGGCGGAAGATCTGCTTGAGATTGTGATGCGGCGGTACGAGCGAGCCAGCACACTGCTCACGTCGAACCGCCCG
This sequence comes from uncultured Bryobacteraceae bacterium, assembly GCA_964237255.1. Taxonomy (GTDB): domain Bacteria; phylum Acidobacteriota; class Terriglobia; order Bryobacterales; family Bryobacteraceae; genus JALYXI01. Next base: position 5,617 of record CAXSIG010000384.1, on the reverse strand, counting down.
GTCGAGGACTGGGGCAAGCTTCTGGGCGACACGGCCGCGATGAGCGCGATGTTGGACCGCCTTCTTCATCATGGCCATGTACTCAAATGCGGCCCGCGAAGCTGGCGAGTGAAGATGGCAGCAGCGGAGTAGACCTGTGGAAATGGCGCGTGATGGAAAACCAAACGGCGGTTTCCCAACAGGCTTGGAAATCGCAAACACCGCGATTCCCACATTCCCACAGGCGCCGCCGCTGTTGTCTGTTCCCAACCAAAACAGAACCCGGGCGGATCTTGCGCCGAATTCACTTGCCCGAAATACGCCGGTCAGGTTATAACAATGCTTGTCCTGAGTCCTGTTTTCTTTGGCCGGTTTTGGGGTGACCGCCATTGGCCGGTTTTGACGTGACCGCCGAGGAAAGGCGCTCGGCTTGGTGTCGGACGGTGATCTTGAACTGCTGCAAGAGGCCTCCTCTTTACAAGACTCTGGACGCGCGGCAGAGTTTACTTCGGAGCATAAAGCTGTCCTCGTCCGATTTCAGGAAGCGCACGACCGAGCTTTTGCCGAATTGGACATCCGATTTACAGTCTCCGAGCTGGACGGAATGCTGGTTAGTGACTAACGGGCTTCCCAGAATAGCTACCGATATTGAACCTTATCGCCCGACTAGATCGTCGAGTCTTTTCGCGTAGGAGTGGTCCCGTAGATGATAGCCTCTTCTGCCGCGTAAGCTGTTGAAGCATCGACAGAGTAAGCTCATGAGGCGAATCGCGGTGTTCCGGAACGGAAATACGATGGGCACCATGATCGGCCCCGACTTGGTAATTGGTCACCGGCATTTTTAGCCAGTTGGCGCGGCGCGGTTCCGATACAAATCGCGCCAACATCGGATACGAGGAAATCGAGGACTACACAGGCATCAAAAAGCTTCAAATCAAAACGGCCATCAGCTTTCTCGCGTTGGGAGATCAAGCCGTGGATGCGGCTGCCTTTGGGCGCATAAACGTAGCGACGCGAGACAAAAGGCTCGAAGCCGCTTTCATCGATGTAGACAAAAGTTTGCCGCGGGGCGCATAACGCTCACGAAGACGCAGATATGCTTTTTTCTTCGTAAGGCTGCGCTCTTTGTGAGCCGTCATTTTCTTTACGGCTCAGTCCCGCCTTACGCAGCCCGTTCCAGATGCAATGCCGGGAAACGCCAAAATGCCGCGCCCGTTCGGCTTGCGTCAGATCGGGATGCTTGTCGACATGGCGGCGCAGCGCAGCGCGATCCAGCTTGTGCGGACCTTTGGGGCCAGGGCGCTTATGCTTTAAACCGCCGGGCTTCATCCAGCGATGAACGCTCGCCACGCCAACCTTAAATATGCGGGCCGCTTCCGTCTTGCTGCCGCCGCCCTCCACGAACGAGATTACACGCTTGCGGATATCTAATGACCATCTCATCCCGACAGCATAGCGCAGGCAAAACACTAAATCTATCGGTAATTATGGGCTTGGCTACATAACCATTTGGGATTTAGAGGCCGCCGGCTTCTCGTACGCTAGTTCGGTTAGCTTCTTTCTTAGCTGGTGTCTTTCTCCTCGTCGGCTTGGTGAGCAGCCAACAGCACAGTTAACATTCCTTCATAAGGCACTCGCAGGCGCTAAGCGGCTTCCATTCCTTCGGCTTTTGTTTATTGATGGTGATCGTCTCGCCGGAAAATAGTGGGAATCGATAGCAAACGTCCTCGTTATAAGTCCAAGCAGTTTCGCGCAAGAAATTCAGCGCGACGCATTCGCCCAATTTGAGAGACTCGGTGAAGTCTGACCGCCAGTGCACGCCGGCGATGTTCCTTGCCATTCCTACGCTACCAGCAAGTTTGTTGAGCTCGCCGTGGATGGTGAGGTCGCCCCCGGTGTAAGGGGTATCCGACAAGCCGTCGAGCGAAATATTCTTGGGCACTACGCTTAGGTCGCTCAGCTTCGCATCCATAAAGAGCGCTTTCAGCAGGGTGACGCATGCGCCACCCACGGTCGCGTGCCCAGCGCCGTAAGCGGGATGAGTCGGGGAGCCTTCCGGGAATGCCATAGGCAGCAGGTAGCTGTCCGAACTTGGATTGCTGGGACTGTTAACTACTTTGATTCTCTGCAGCAGGTCGGCCATGTTAGAAAGATCGAGACCATAGTTTGCCGCCGCCGTTTTCTGGTAGTGAATTCGCGCCGCAAAGACCTCTGGACGCAACCGGCGATGGACAAACCATTTCTGGTACCAAACCGCTTTCAGGGCACGGCTGGCAATCTCGGCGATTGCCACCTTGAAGTTCGGCTCACCGAGCGTTCCAAATCCCATTTGGGTTGCGGAGGAGCTATATGGATTGCCGCCCGCTGGCTTGGCCCCGAAGCCCCCCCGGTTAGATGGAGTGATCAGCAACAGGCAAGCATTCAAATAGCCCTGAAACAACTCGTCGATATGGACGTACTGCGCCAGGTCGCGGCCGTTGCGCATGTACACCGGCACTGGCAAAGGGGCCGGCTTTGCCGCAACGAAACCGGCTTGCGCCTGCAGGTAATCCGCAGGATTTCTCAGGTAGTCCTGGTTCGGGCCGAAACCGTATGCGACCTTAGCCGATGTTTTCTGGCTACCGTAAGGAACGTCGAAGATCATGAATTGCGAAATATAGGGCCCTGCCGTCGCGCCTGGCAAAGACGTACGAAACAGAGTATCCGTGGTAACCGCGGCACCCACTTTTGGACCTTTGAAGTCCGCGCTGAAACTGGTTAGATGGGTGGCTGCCGCTTGCGCTACGGGATTGCCTGAGTATTCGGAAAAAGGCACGTCGCGCAGCAGTGCCATCCAATAGTTCTCGGCTATCTCACCCATAGTCTCCTTGCTCGAAAACTTCGGGGCGGACGGCATTGCATACTGAAGTGCATCCGGACCCTCGGTATCGAACGCGATGCCGCACTGCGGATCCGTCAATTTTTGCCGATGCTGATCGTCGAATCCGGAAAAGCCAACTTGAATCGCTTCAAAATCGCTGGGCTTGCCGGAATCGAGAGCATGAAGAAGGGATTGATAGGACGATGGCATTACAACCCCTAGCGAGTCGTGTTGCAGACCCTTGCTGTAAATCTGATAGAGCTCTTTGTCACCATTCGGGTGCTGTTTTGTCAGGTGCAGGTCCTCGTAGAAATCCGCAGCGTCTGACCGGCGCCGTTTTACTTCGGTGCGCCGGTCTTCAGGCAAGTTCAGGTGGTGTGTTTGCATATTCGATCGTCCTCTGCTTGAAGTGTGAACCGAAGCGTGGGAACGTTACGGAAATTCGACGAGGAAAATGCCTATGAGCGTGCCGTGAACTTCACACCGGCGACGGGCCAGGATTCAATGAAGTGGCGGTTCTGCCCGTACTTGATTCGCTCCAAAGATCTTCAACAACTAAAGCAAAAGCAAAGGAAACACATCATGCACCTTGATAAACGGATACACCGGGTACCTGATACTGAAATTGTTGCGAGTGCGCATGCGATACCGATGATAATGGCCCGAATAAATGGACTGATTGTCAACATTGCTTACTGGGCTGCCCAGAGGTACGTGGGCTACTCCATCTACGGAAATTGCAAAGGATTCCACCGACAAATGTCTTTGGATATGGCTTACGAGCTTCAAGGCAGTGCAGGACAAGGAACAATGGCAGCCTCGAATTAGCCATATCAGCTCGCGCAGTCCGGAGCGGGAAACTAATCAGCTTGTACTTGGAAAAGGCTCTGTACGAGTAAGTTAGATTGGCGCGGATGATTTTGCAGGGAGTTCGAGGACCGAGGCAAAACCGTTGCTCATGCCTTCCCTTGAATTAGTGTGTGGGCTAATTCACTAGCGACCCATCCTTCTCGCTTGCTACGCCGCTATCGCGGTCTTTCCCATAGAAGCAGTGTGTGCACTGTTTCCGTCGCCACTTTATAGAGCTGGTTCTACGATTGCGATAATACACACCATGCCCAGCGGATTCCCCACAAAATCTGTTTACTGCTTTTCAGTGTTGTTTTCGTATGTATGCGCACTTGGCGCGCAAACGAACGTCGCAATCAAACTGGTCAATTGGGAGAAAGCAAAGCCGGAGATTCTTGAGCATTATCGAGCCCTCCTTCAAATCGATTCCACTTCCGGCCACGAGACCCGGGTAGTTGACTACCTTGCAAAAATGCTGAAGGCCGAAGGCATCGAGCCGCAAATATTTGCAATGGACCCGAACCGCGCCAACTTGGTCGCGCGCATTAAGGGAAATGGTTCGAAGCGGCCCCTTTTGATTTTTGCCCACACGGATGTAGTTGGCGTTCAGCGAGAGAAGTGGCCGGTAGATCCATTTGGGGCGGTGTTAAAGGACGGTTACGTCTGGGGACGGGGGAGCAAAGATGACAAGCCGGTTTTGACAGCCAACCTCATGGTGTGCCTAATGCTAAAGCGGCTTGGGGTAGCGCTGGATCGAGATGTTATTTTCCTGGCAGAGTCAGGCGAAGAGGCCGATACAGCAGGCGTTGGTATGAATTACATGGTTCGCGAACACATGAAAGAAATTGACGCTGAGTTTGCTATGACCGAGGGAGGTGGAGGGACTGTTGAGGGTTCGCGAGTCACGCGAGTGAGCATCGGCACGGCGGAAAAATTACCAGCGCGCGCGCGGCTAGTGGCAATGGGTACGGCGGGGCATGGCTCTGTACCGAGGATGGACAACGCTCTGATCCATCTAGGAGCGGCAATTGACAAGGTGGGTCGTTGGGAGACGCCGATGGCACTCAATGACACCACCCGCACTTACCTTGAGAAGCTTGCGACGATAAGTTCCCAGGACAAGGCAGCACGTTACAGGGCATTGCTGAGCCAGGACACTGCGGGCACAGCCCAAGGCTACTTACGCGAGAATGAGCCAGGAATGTATTCCATGCTGCGAACGTCTGTGGTTCCCACGATGTTGAAGGCCGGGGTGGGTCTGAACGTAATTCCATCTGAAGCGGAGGCCACTCTGGATATTCGGGCCGTGCCAGGCGAAAACCTGGACGACTTCTTCACAAAGATGGGCAAGGTGATCGACGACCCCGCAGTTAAAATTGTTCCGCTTCCTCGTATGCGCCCGGCATCGCCCGCAGCACGACTTGATACGGAGATGTACCGGGTGATGAACGATGCAGTGGATACTGTTTATCCCGGCGCTGTTGTGCTGCCCTCCATGTCCACCGGCGCAAGCGACAACTCACAACTCCGTGCAAAGGGCATCCAATCCTATGGGGTGGGCCCGGTATCGACCGAAGATGATGCACTGCACTATCCGGCGCACGGTGATGTGGAGCGTTTAGCTGAGTCTTCGCTTTACCCGTTTGTAAAATATGTTTGGACCGTTGTTGTAGGTGTTGCTGCCCACCAATAAACCGCGATTGCGCCAAGACATCGCGGTTTGTGTGGCCGCGCTGGAATTTAGAAGCAGTTGCGCGTTACCTTCCGGCTTGCGCATAACACGACAGCAAAGCTGAACGTGACGATCGCGCCACGCGGCGCTTCTCCGGCTAAAGAGCGTTTGATATGCAGTTGCGACGTCGTCGTGAGCACAATAAAGCATGGGCAGCTTCTTGCCATGCGAGTTCGAGCCTGTATCGGAGTTGGCGC
>CAXSIG010000383.1:0-5890 GCA_964237255.1 uncultured Bryobacteraceae bacterium | reverse complement strand
CGATTGCTAGCTACACATGGTCCTTCGGCGACGGCAGTTCCGCCACCGGCGCTTCCGTCGCACACAGTTATGCGAACGCCGTTACCTATACTGCGACGCTGACGGTTACGGACAATCTCGGCGCGACCGGGACGGCAACGAAGAGCATCACGGTTACGCCCGCAGCGGGAGGTAGCTCCGGATGCGCAGTGACCTACAAAAACACGAACGACTGGGGCAACGGGTTCCTCGCGGACATCATCCTGGTGAACAAGGGAACGGCCGCTTGGAACAGTTGGACCCTTGCCTGGACGTTTGCCGGCAATCAGGTGGTCACCAACCTGTGGAATGGCAATGTAGCGCAAGCGGGCCACGCGGTTTCCGTTACCAACGCCGCTTACAACAATCAGGTACCGGCGGGCGGGAGCGTCGAACTCGGGTTTGTGGGAAGCTATACGGGCGCCAACGCGAATCCCGTTACCTTCACAGTCGGCGGTAGAACCTGCACGCTTCAGTGATCTTTGACAACCGCTTTCCACCTGGGATGCGTAACCTTGCCGTCTTTATCTATGGTGTCGCCGGGCTGTATCCCATCTGGACATGGCCCGGCCCACTGTAAGTCGGGGACGGAAACTGTCTCCGTGTTCTGCCCGACACCAGAAATGCTGGTACGTACTTCAGAATGGACAGCGGTATCGCCCACTCGCGTGCTGACTATTTTGATCCGGATCTCGGCAGCACCGGACTTGCACTGGCTCTCGTGGATCGTTTCCAAGCCGTTCACCGATTCCCGAATGGTTCGGCAAATCTTGTTCTTCTCCGCATGACCGGCCTTCTTTGCCGCCTCATCGAAAGCACGGCTATGGCAGACGGATGACGAAGTCTCTGCAGCGAGGTTGCCCGGCGGAATCGTCGATTGAACGTGGATCCGCCACAATCCCTCTTTCGGAAACACATCCTCCGCCGCGCAAAGCGTACAAGCAAGCGCCAGCGGGGCGAACCGGAACCTCATGGATTTGAACATATAATACTGACAAACATCGTCCCCTAGTTGAATCATGCGCCTGCTTACCCTGTTCTCTCTAGCTGCCACGCTCGCCGCGGCGGACTACTTCCCGGCTCCGGATTTGCAAGGCGGCTGGCGCACCCTCAAGTCTCCTGACGAGGTCCGCCGCGTTGCCGGTCTCGATACCGCTAAGCTCGACGAAGCCTTCGACTACACCAAGCTCACCAGCCAACATGGCGGCCTGCTGGTAGTTCGCCACGGCTACCTGGTTTACGAAAAATACTTCGGTCGCGGAAACCGCGAAGCCGTGCCGGAGCTTGCGTCCTGCGGCAAAGCATTTACCAGCATCGCTGTGGGCATCGCTCTAAAAGAGCATGCGGCTCAGATTCCAGACGGGCTGAATCAAAAGGTCTTCACTCCGAAGTACATGCCTGCCGAGATTTTTCCACTGGACGATCCTCGAAAGGCCGGCATCACACTGGGCCAACTGCTTGCCATGTCGGCGGGAATCAAGGGCACCAACCCCGCCTACGTGAACGGGAAGAAAGAGACTTGGGAAAATCCCGCCGTAGACGGGCCAATTGCGACTACCGATCCGATCGCCTTGCATCAAGCGCTATGGTGCGCTCCAGGCGCGTGCTACTCGTACGCCACTTCTTCCCCGCATCTCGCCTCTATCGTTCTGCGAAGTCTAACCGGCGTGGAGATGGAGCAATATATTCGGGACAAGATTGCGAATCCGCTCGGCTTCGGCACGTGGGGTTATGCGATGTACCGCCCTAACCTGAAGGCGGGGATCGACTCCGAAGGCCGCCTGGAACACACACCGGGCGGGGGAAGCATCGCGGTACGTTCCACCGACGTCCTTCGCTTCACCTACTTGCTGCTTCATCAGGGCAAGTGGGGTGCGCAGCAAATTGTTCCAGCCAGCTTCGTGCAAGCCTGCGGCAAGCTCTCGCCCTACAACCCGCATTACGCACACAGCTTCAACTTTAATGTGAACGAAGACGGACATGTCGCAGGCGTACCGAAAGATGCGTATTGGAAGGGCGGTTCCGGCGGATATGTCATGTACGTCATTCCATCGCTCGACATGGTGGTTTACAAAATGGGCGGCAACGAAGGCCAGTACGATCCCAAGCTCACCCGTCTTCCCGTTCGCTATGAGTATGACGGTTCGCGCGATGGCTGGAAAGCGGATCCTACAGCTGGCGACTCCACATCGAAAACACTACAGAAGGTGATCGCGGCAATCACCGACGCTTCTCCGAAAGCGGTTGCGGCAATCAACCTGAACGGCATTTGGAGCGGCCACTCCACGGATCGTAACGGCGACCCGGAAGACTTCTCTTTCCGCTTCACCCAGCAAGGCGCTAAGCTCACAGGCAAAATGTATGGCTTGAACGAGAGCATCCCGCTTACCGACCTTGAGGCTAACGGCGACCACATCGCTTTCACGGTAACCACGGAACTGAACGGCAGCATCAATACGACGCGCTACTCCGGATCCGTTTCAGGCGGCGAGATCCGGATCGCGCGCGAACGCCAGGGCGCCAACAAACCGACTACCCAGCCACCATTGGTCCTCCGCCGCATCGGATAATAGGGACATGCGGATCGCGCTAGCTATTCTTACGGTGCAAGTAGCCGTGGCGGGCGAGTCCCTCACCTTCGATTCCGCCCAGACATTTCTGCAAGCGAATTGCGCGAAGTGTCACTCCGGTGCCAAGGGCGTTGCCGGCTTTACGCTCGCCAAGGTGAACGCGCCCGAAACGCTTCACTCGCAAACCGAGCGCTGGAGCCGGGTCGCTCTCCGCGTTCGCAATAGTGAAATGCCGCCGGTCGGCTCCCCTGCTATTCCGCTTGACCAGCGCGAAGCCTTTGTCCACTGGGTGGATGGAGCGCTCCATACCGAAGCGTGTGCTGCCGGAATTGCTCCCGGGATCGCTCCGACGCGGCGTTTGAACCGTAGCGAGTACACAGCAACCGTTCAAGAACTGCTCGATATTCATCTGGATGTCGGTCATGACCTGCCGGCGGATGGCGCGGGTGGCGAAGGCTTCGACAACGCCGCCGAAACCCTGTTCCTATCTCCAGTTCACGCGGAGAAGTATATGGACGCCGCCAAGCGTGCGGTAGAGTTCGCGCTTCGGGATTCGCGTGCCCGCGCACGTTTGGGCGTCGCCGAGCCTGGTCCGAGCCTTACTCCGGTAGCTGCCGCTACTGCCGTACTTCGAACTACCCTGCCCCGTGCCTTCCGCCGTCCGGTCGCGGAATCCGAATACGAGCCTTACCTTTCGCTTTTCGCCATCGCCCAAAAGCAGAAGCAGACATTTGACGCTTCCGTCACCTATATGCTTCGCGGCGTACTGATGTCGCCACAGTTTCTCTTCCGTGTCGAAACCGCCAACCCGACAAGCGAAACACGGCTCCTGGATGACTACGCGTTAGCCTCGCGCCTCTCCTATTTTCTTTGGGACAGCATGCCGGATGAAATGCTGTTCGACCTTGCCGCACTTGGCAAGTTGCACGATGCCGAGGTTCTGCGCGAAGAGATTGGCCGGATGCTGCGCAGCCCGAAGTCCATGGGCTTCGTAAATAGCTTCACCAGCCAGTGGCTAGGTACGCGCGAATTGGGGCACGAGTTCGTCCCCGATGCCAAGCTCTTTCCGGTCTACACAAAAGATGTCGAGCTTCAGGCCGACATCAATATGCAGCCCGCGGTCTTTTTTCACACGCTGCTGGCCAACAACGATTCCGTTCTGGATCTTCTCGATTCACGCTGGACCATCGCGACTCGCACGCTTGCGAAGTTCTACAAGCTCGATGTAAAAATGCGCACTGACAACGTGCAGCAGCCGCATCGGATCGACCTGCCGGATGGAAGTCACCGCGGCGGCCTGTTGGGAATGTCGGCGGTGCTCGCCGTATCGTCCTACCCGTATCGAACCAGTCCTGTGCTGCGCGGCAAATGGGTGCTTGATTCCATACTCGGCACGCCGCCACTGCCTCCTCCTCCGAACGTGCCCGCGCTCGATACCCACGCATCGGGAGACAAGCCGAGAACCGTTCGTGAACTGCTCGCTCAACATCGCGCGGACCCGACCTGCGCAGGTTGCCACAGCCGGATCGACCCAATCGGCTTTGCGCTTGAGAACTACGACGCGTTAGGACAGTGGCGCGCCGAAGAAGCGGGTAAGCCCGTCGATAGCTCTGCGGAGTTGTCTGATGGCACGAAGTTCCAAGGCCCCGACGAACTTCGCGATGTGCTTCTGAAAGAGAAGGAGTTGTTCTTGCGAAATCTCACCCGCCGAATGCTCGGTTACGCGCTGGGTCGCGGCTTAACCCCTCAGGACACGTGTACTGTCGATCAGATTGTCGCCGGGCTGCCTGCCTTCCAGTATCAATCTCAGGGCTTGGTGGAGGCGATTGTGATGAGTCAGCCATTCCGCTTCCAAGCGGGTAAAATGAAAGCTACCCCATGAGCTTCGCTCCCCTTTCCAGGCGCACTCTGCTCCGCGGCGCCGGCGCAACACTTGCCTTGCCCTGGCTAGAAGCGATGACTCCCGCGAAGGCATCAGCGGCGGTAGAACAGCCCAAGCGATTCGCGTTTCTGTACATGCCCAATGGCGTGAACGTAAAGGCTTGGTCGCCCGAAGGGACTGGCCGCGATTTCAAATTCTCTCCGACACTGGAACCGCTGGCTCCGTATAAGGACCAGCTTCTGGTTCTCCAGAACCTTTGGAATGCGGCGTCGAAGGATGGCGACGGCCATTACGTTAAAGAGACGGCAATTCTTACCTCGACTCGCATCAGCAAAACCTTGGGTGAGGATCTCAACTGCAACGGCATCTCGATGGACCAGGTGGCCGCCCAAAGCGTTGCCGGGCAGACACCTCTTCCTTCGCTGGAGCTAGGAATTTCTCCGGAAGCGACGGGGGTCGATCTGGCAGTCGGTTACACGCGCGTCTACGGTTGCCACATCGCGTGGAGCAACCCGACTACGCCGCTGGCACGCGAAATCGATCCGCGTTCCGTTTACGAACGATTGTTCCGCGCGTATGCGCCGCAAGGAAACGCGGCAATGGAAGACAAGCTTCTGCTCGATCGCGTTTTGGGTCAAGCCGCCGACCTGCGAAAACAGTTAGGCACGTCGGACCGCCGCCGCGTCGACGAGTATATGTCCATTGTCCGGTCGCTAGAAGAACGAACCGAACAGGCGAGCGCGAAGGGAGCAAAGGCATGGAAGGCGCGCGTTCCCATCGGTACGTCGCTGAAGCCGGATGAGAATCCGAAGGACTACGCGGAGCACGTCCGTCTTATGCTGGACATGACTGCTTTGGCGTTTCAGAGCGATGCCACACGGGTCTGCACGTTTATGTTCGGAAACGCCGTGAGCAACGTGAACTTCCGCTGGCTGGAAGGCGTGACAGGTTCCCATCACGACATGTCGCATCACTCGAACGATGCCGAGAAGCTTCGCCAGTATCAGTTGATTAATCGATGGTACGTTTCGCAATACGCGTACCTCCTCGGCAAACTGCAAGCCGCCAAGGAAGGGGAAGGAAGCGTTCTCGATAATTCGATGATCGTCTTCGCTTCCGCGCTAAGCGACGGCAACAAGCACGATCCGCATAAGCTGCCTGTCGTGATGGCCGGCAAAGCGGGTGGGCGCCTCTCGACGGGTCAGAATTTGGTATTCCCGGACGATACGCCTGCCGCGAATCTCTGGCTCACCGCGTTGAAAGCGTTCGGCGTCTCGACCGACCGCTTCGCGGACAGCACCGGCGTCCTGCCCGGCGTCCTGGCTTAACGCCCGCGAATCGCCTCGCGCTCAGCTGCGGCTAAGATAGTCGTTCTTAGCGGGAGGAGTTCCGCCGGCAATCTAAGGGTGAGCACGATGCA
>CAXSIG010000382.1:0-5915 GCA_964237255.1 uncultured Bryobacteraceae bacterium | reverse complement strand
CGGCTTGCGGAGCATCGTCAAGCAGCAGTGTGTACCCGTCGAGGCGCAGATCGTCCGCGCGCGCTGGCAAAGTGATGTCGACGAGAAGCGGGATCGGGTCGCGGCGTCGCTTACGGGCCATCGCTTCCCCGCCGGTTTCTCACAGGAACGGACCGCTTACATCGAGCTCACTGTGAAAGACGACAATGGATTCCTCGTGTATCAATCCGGCTACCAGGTAGACAAATCGCATCCGGAAACGGGTGAGATGCAGCCGGATGGAAATCTTCACGATGAAGACCTGGAACACGCTCAGGCTGTGGTGAATCCCGGTCGCGTATCGGCTCCTTACCAGCCGGGTGCGGCCAATAACGGACACACGAATCAGCTGTTCGAAACCGGACCCGATTCCGGCCCCGATTCACGAGTGTATGGGGGTTTGTCGCAAGGATTGGTGCTGTTCCGAAATGAGTTGACGCATATCTTCATGCCTGGCGAATCGCTCGGCAGAAAGGACGCGGACGGCAACGATCTGATTGCTACGCGACCGCACTTTGAAGAGACGTTCAGCGCGAGCTTTGCGAATTCGGTGGATAACTACCGGTCGCTCGCTCCGCTAAAGCCGACGACCTACGGTTATGAGGTTCGACTTCCTTCAAAGGAAGAGCAGGAAGCGCTGGGCATTCAGATCAAAGGCCCGCTACATGTCCATGCGCAAGTGAACTTCGAGCACTTTCCTCCTCTGTTCCTTCGCTTCCTGGCGCGAGCAACCGGGCCGAACGGACCGGCGGGACACGATCTGCAACTGATCAATGAGAAGACCATCGACGACTTCCTGGTCAATATCAAAGGCATTGCGCATGACGACTTCACCATCGAACTGGAGGGACCGAAATGAACGCCAAACTTCTGATACTGGCAATGTGCGGATTTACCGCGAGCGCGCAGCAACTGTTTCAAAGCGGAAATCCGTTCTATCCGGCGCGTAACCCGTTTTACTTCGAAGGCAAGGTAGACTTTGACAAGCTCGGCATCACCGCGCCGAAGGACACCTGGGAGTATCTGCAGCGCGGCATCCACCTGCAGGATGACCTGGGCGATAAGACAGGCGCGATTGCGGACTATCGAAAGTCTATAGAGTTGAACGGCATCGCGAACGAGACGTGCCAAATTGTGACGGCGCCGAATCCACCGCGCGATCCGGCTCCCTGCATGTTTACGAATCGCATGCGGCTCGCCGTGTTGTTGATGCACGAATCTCCGGAGGAGGCAGTGGCTCTGTTCAGGGAGGTGCTGCGGATTGATCCTTTGCGCCTCGATGTGAATGCGCTGATTGGAGAAACCTTCGAGGCAGCGGCGAAACAGGCCGGCGATGAGACCGCGCGCGAAGAGGCTCTCAATGAGGCGGTGAAGGCATATCAAGCGGAGTTGTCGCTCTCACCGGTTACGAAAGAGACGATCGCCCTCACCAGCGACGAAGCCAACAACGCTCACGTTCATTGGGCACTGGCTGAAATTTACGAAGAGCGGAACGAGCGTGACCTGCAAGCCGCGGAGTTAGACCTTTACCTGAAAGCAACGCGACGCCATAGCGACGTATACCCGTGGCGCTTGGAGATTGCACGACGGAAGATAGCGGGGCTCCATGCGGGCGCTGCTCAATAGCGCAGTCGTATTTGTCGCCGTCGCAGCGCGGTTGTTCGCGGATGACACGGTTCAACGGAGTTGGGACGCCATTCTCGGGCAAGCCAAACCTTCGAAGACGTCGGCGATTTCCACAGAACGTTTTCTGGAACATTTGTTTTTCGAAACACGCTCGGAGTACCGGAGAGAGCAAACGTTTTTCTCCGGCAATCCCACGCTGACCGGAGTCATCGACGCGCCGCTCACGCAAGGCTTGGGGCCGGCCGGCATTCCGTACCCGAACGCGTTTGAGCCTTCGGCGAACGTTATTAGTGAGCGCGTCACGTTTGGGACCCGAGGCTGGTTGTCGCCCAAGCTGAACACTCGCTTTTCCGCTCGCTACGACCAGCAGTTAACGCCGGTAGAACAAGCGTCTCCCGCTTACTCGCTCCTCTCGACATTTCACGATGGGCGGCGGTTGGAATGGACGGAAGCGAACGCGGAGTGGAACGCGGCGCCCGGCTTGAACCTTACATTCGGACGTCAATACGCGTGGGGCGCGGAGCTTGCCAGCTTCGATGGGGCAAAGGTGCAATGGCAGCGCGAGCGGTATTCGGTGGAGCTATTCGGCGGCCGGAGGTTCACGTCGTACCGGGGGCCGACACCGAGGGCGATCGGCGGCGCGAGCTTCAGCGTTCGCGCGGATAGCAGAACAACTATTTCCTACGACGCGCTGTTTTACATTCGCCCGTCTCATCTGCTCCGTGTCCGACGCGATCTGAACGCCCGATGGACCGTAGCCGCGGGACTGCGTTTGGTGGGAAGCGCGCCCGTGGATCTTACAGGAAGCGCCTTTTACTCCGGAAAAGCGACCATCCGATTCAGCGCGGCCCGTAAACTCACATCGCACGACTATATCTACGACTACACGAGCGTTACTCCCGATCCGGCTGTGCGCTTGAATTTAGGACCGCTCAATCCCTACACACAATTCGCCGTGGACGCGCGCCGTCCATTGGGAGCGCGGTTTGCGTTAACCGGCGGAGTGTGGGTCCGGCGGCTCGATTCGGAGAAAGATGCAGGCGCTTTCGAAACATCGTTCGAGGATTACCGCGCGGGAGCGGAAGCTTTCGTCACACGCAAAACGGAAGTCGTGGCAGGCTTCCACCAACGGGATTCCGACCGGCTCAGCGCCGCCACCGAAACCAACTTTGACGACATCTCAGCAACAGGCGAGACACGTGTCCAGGATTTCACCGCCGAGATCCGCCGGCAGTTTGGTGAAGGGCGGCTGTCGCTGACCGGTGGGGCTTTTTATCGCAGGATCCGTCTGCAGAGCCGATACACCGGGTCCGAGAACACGCAGGAACACGGTTTCCTGGGAGGCATGCGGTGGCGCGTGGATGGACACACCCAACTCTGGTTCGACTGGAGTCTGGATAATGACTTTTTTCTGTTCCGCCCCGATATCCGCAATTCGCAAGTTTTTCGTGTGGGGGTGGCATGGCGCTATTGATCCGGTTATTGCTCTTTGGGCTGCTTGGCGCGTCCGGTTTAGGCATCGCGGCGGAATTCAACATGCACGAAGTGCATTCCGGCAAGCTGAAATTAAATTGCAAGATGTGCCACGTGCCCGCTGCGAAAGGCAGTTTACTGGTAGCGCGTCCGGACCATAAACCTTGCCTGGTGTGTCACGGCGACGCTTTTCAGAAGAAGAGCGATCCACTGATTTGCGCACAATGCCACGTTCCCGGTTCCAAGGAGTTGGTTAGCAAGAACGGCCGTTTGAAAGACTTTTCCCATTTACTTCACGTAGATAAGCAGGCGCGGCTCGACCCGAAAACCCACGCGCGCGGAGACTGCTCATTCTGCCATCAATCCGCCGCGCTCCCGACTCACGATCAATGCGCGACGTGCCACGCGAAACCGGGAGCGACGCCCCACCTGGCCGCGGATTCGAAACCCGCCGATTGTCGTGGTTGTCATCTTCCGGAGCGAGTTGCGGCGACGGTCAAGCTCTGGCCCAACATCCGTTTCGACCATGGTCCGCACGCGAAGGCAAACTGCACTACGTGCCACGGCTCCGTGCCCCAAAGCGCAACGCTGGCGAAACTGGAGTTGCCGGGAATGACAGCTTGCGTCAGTTGTCATGATAATGGCCGCAGCGTTCCCGCGGCGAAGCGGATACAGAACTGCAATGTTTGTCATACGGACGCGGTGGGCAAGATTGCACCGGCGACGCACAGCGCAAACATCCGGCCCGCCTGGCATGACGAAAGCTTTCGACTTCGCCATCAGGACCGCGCGTCGGCTGCGGATGCCAAGTGTTTTGCGTGCCATGCAAGCGTTGCTCCGGAAGCCGCTCCCGCGCAGCGATGTGCTTCGTGCCACCAAGCCATGCGACCCGTTTCGCATACGGCAAGGTGGAAGGATGACGTACATGGCCGGTTCGCCGCTTTCGACCGCACAAGTTGCGCAACCTGCCACACCGCCGATACCTGCACGCAGTGCCACAGTGAAACGCCGCGGACACACCTCCCGTTGTCGCTGTTTAAGAATGGAGGCCACGCGCGCGCCGCCATGTTGGATCAACGGTCTTGCATGACGTGCCATACGTTTCAGAACACGTGTGCGGATTGCCACCGTCGAAATTAGCGATGGGCGGCGCAATACTAAACAGATGCGTTTCGTCGCCCTCATACTTTCTTCCGCTTGGCTGGTTTCCGCGGCCCCTTGTACAACCGCTAATCCTTCGTGTACTGAGTGGGTATCGCTCGGCGGCGGCGAGGCCCGATCTCTGATCTATCGCACTTACTCGCTCGATACGCGCAATGAATCGATCACGCGGGCGTTGGTCGTCGTACACGGAGCGGGCCGCGACGCGGACAATTACTTTCGTAACGCATTAGCGGCGGCGTTCTTAGCGGGGGATTTGGAAGACACGGTCGTAATTGCGCCGCGTATAGCTTCCGCGGCCGCCAACTGCCATGACAAGCTTGCGTCGAATGAGATCAGTTGGAACTGCAACACGTGGCGGTCCGGTGGACCAGCGGTCAGCAGCCCGGACCTGACCTCGTTCGATTTTCTCGACGAAGTGCTCCGTAAAGTCTCTCGCAAAGACATTTTTCCGAATCTCAAGCGGATTGTTGTCACCGGTCACTCCGCCGGAGGTCAAGTGCTAAACCGTTATGAGATGTCGAATCAGGTTCACGATAAACTCGGCGTGCCGATTACGTACGTTGTGTCCAATCCATCCAGCTACGCATGGCCGGACAGCACTCGTCCCACGAACGCAGCTTATTCCGTACAGGCCCATGCGCCGGGCTATATTCCGGAGATCGGCGAGAGTGCCGCGGCGTTCCGCAATTTCAGCGGAGCAAGAGATTGCACCACTTACGACAAGTGGCCGTATGGAATGAAAGAACGAAGCGGTTATGCGGCTAAGCAGACCGATGAACAATTGAAGAAACAGCTGAGCGCCCGCCCCACCACCTACTTGCTTGGCGAACTCGATGTCCTACCTCTCGGCGGCTTTGACGGATCGTGTCCGGCGATGGCGCAAGGTCCCACGCGCCTCGCTCGCGGGGAAGCCTTCGGGAAATTTGTCAACGAAAAGTTAGGTGCGCACCACGCTGTCAAGATTGTGCCCGAGTGTGGGCATAATGCGCGGTGCATGTTTACAGCAGAAGATGCTCTGCCACTACTGTTCCCCAAGTAAGCTTTGTTGGTTTAGCTTCTCCCGATCGCTTACGCGGGCAACGTGACCGGGCTTCCTTTTGGCGCTACGATAAAGGCCAGAAACTTCACAGGCGCGTCTGTTTTCGCGCTGCCGCCCTTGGTGTGCAGTGCGCCAACTGGTTCGAAAAACGTGCTTCCCGCCTTCACGGTCTGTTGGCCTTCGCCATTGATTGCAAACGCCATCTCTCCGTCCAGGACGTAGCCGAGCACGAACCCTGGATGACGATGCGCTCTTGAGGGCGCCCCCGGCTGCGCTGTCACCTCGACCAAGATCACTTCCATTCCCGCTTGCGCACCGGTCAATGCATGCCGCGCGAGTTCTCGGGCGGGGGCAGTGGCCGGAGCCTGCGCTTTTACGCGGCGTCCCAGGAGCCACGTTCCGATCAAGCTTAAAGTCATTCTTCGGGTCTTCATCGTTTTAGCTCCATTCTGGCTTTCAGGCAATCGATCGTCAACGCCGCTACCGAATAAACCGGTCCACAAAGCTGCCGCCCAGCCCGCAGGCCTCGTAATGTTTTCGGCACATATCAATTTTCGTGAACACGTCTTCAAATCCCGTGTGGTTGCCTTGCTCG
>CAXSIG010000381.1:0-5935 GCA_964237255.1 uncultured Bryobacteraceae bacterium | reverse complement strand
TATGGGCAGATTTGGATAATGATGGCTATCTTGATCTATATGTTACTTATGGAAATTCGGACTTTTCGGCAAATAATGTATGCTATCGAAATAACGGCGATGGAACGTTCACGGATGTCGCGCTCAAGTCCGGTGTCAGCACTCGAACGACGAGCGGTCTTAAACGTTGGAACACCGGCTGTGCGTTTCTGGATTACGACCGCGACGGACATCTGGACTTGTATGTCGCGAATTACATCGACTTCGATCCGAAGACTGCGCCATTACCTGAGAGCGGGCCTTGTCTCTATAAGGGCTTGCTGGTGGCGTGTGGTCCCCCTGGGTTAGCGGGCGGCAAAGACATTCTGTTTCACAACAACGGGAACGGCACGTTTACCGATGTATCAGCGCGCGCCGGCATTTTGAAAAAGCAAGGGACTTACGGGCTTGGCGTGCTGGTTGGCGACTTCACTAATGACGGCTGGCCCGATATCTATGTCGCGGATGATTCCAGCCCCTCCGCATTGTTCCGCAACAATCACGATGGAACCTTCACGGATATCGGGGTAGAATCCGGCGTGGCATTCGGGCCCGATGGTAAGACGCAGGCGGGCATGGGCGTGTCCGCTGCCGATCTCTACGGCGACGGGAAGCTCGCTATCTTCAAGACAAATTTCGCGGGCGACACATCGACGCTGTATCGCAACATGGGGAATGAAACGTTCGACGACATGACGTTTCAGGCGGGACTGGGCCGGAATACCCGCTTCCTGGGCTGGGGAGCGAGCTTTCTCGATTTCGACAACGACGGATTGATGGATATCGTCACTTGCAACGGACATGTTTACCCCGAAGTGAGTGAGACGGCGAACGAATCGGGTTATCGGGAACGCAAGGTGTTGTATAAGAACGATGGCAAGGGCAAGTTTCTCGATGTGTCGCAGGAAGCTGGGCCTGGAATTCTTGAAACGGTTTCGGGTCGCGGGCTGGCGGTAGGCGATTTCAATAACGACGGCTCCCTGGATATTGCCGTTAACTGCGTGAACGACGTTCCGCAATTGCTCCGATGTGAGAGCACTCTTAAGAACAACTGGTTGAAGGTGAAGACCGTTGGAGTCAAGAGCAATCGATCCGGGATTGGCGCTCGCGTGTTTTGTACGCCGGAGGGCGGCAGAAGACAGATGGATGAGGTGCGAAGCGGCGGCAGCTATATTTCACAAAACGACCTGCGCATCCACTTCGGTCTTGCGAAGGCCGAAGCCGCCGACGTGGAAGTTCACTGGCCGAGCGGCGCCGTCGACAAACGCGCTGGAATTAAAGCAAACCAGGTTTTGATTGTGACTGAGGGCGAGAGCGGTCCACCACGCCAGAACCCTCCCGCACAGTGATGAATTGGCGCACGGCAACCGCCGCCACCTTTTCGCGCTTTCCACTCGGCCACGCAATTTCGAGATCTACAGCGCTGGCGTCACCCAAGCCGAAATGAAGACGAAGGTCGTTGGCTGAATAAAAGCTCGATTGACTCATCACGGCCGCAACCACCGTCTTTTCCCCGAACCGGGCTGTGACTCGCGCACCGATCGCGCTCCGGTTCGATTCGACACCGATGAGCTTTACGTTGAGCCACGCTCCAGGTTTCGGTCCATCGTTGCGTAAGAGAGACGGCGGTTCGTTCAGATTCACTACTGCGATGTCGATGTCGCCATCGTTGTCGTAATCCGCAAAGGCGCAACCGCGTCCGGCGTGTACCGCTTCGATGCCTGGGCCCGCTTGTGCAATCAGCTCTTCAAAACGGCCCTTGCCGAGATTTCGGTATACGATGCGCGGCGTTTTGTAGGCATACGCGGCGATCTTCTTCTCCACTTCCGGATACACGCTGCCGGTGACTTGGAAGAGATCGGGAAGACCGTCGTTGTCCAGGTCCAGCATACCCGTTCCCCACCCAACGTAACGATTTTCGACACCGATACCGGAGCGAGTGGTGACGTCTTCGAACAGGTTATTACCGGTGTTGCGATACAGAACGTTCGTGTCGTCCGCAAAGTGAGTCTTGAAGAGATCGAGCCGCCGTCCAGGTCGAAGTCGCCGACCGCGACACCCATGCCGGCTTGCTCCATGCCGTCTTCGTTCAGCGCGACTCCGCTCTCCAGCGCGACTTCGGTGAACACGCCTTTCCCGTTGTTCTGAAACAAGAAGCTTGGCGTAGAATCGCAAGCGACGAAGATGTCCTGAAAACCGGAACCGCGGAAGTCGGCAGCTGCGACCGTCATACAGTAACTTCCTTTGGCCTTCGCCAGCCCGGCGCTTTCACTCACATCCATAAACGTTCCGTCACCGTTGTTTCGGTAAAGGAACACGCGCCCAGGCGGCAGGCCTCGGGGACCGCAGTTGACGGGAACGCCCTTCCAATTGCAGTTCGCGTTTTCGCCGGGGCGAGCAATCTTGCGCTGGTCGAATTCCAGATAGTTGGCGACTACCAAATCCAGGAGTCCATTGCGCGTCGTTTGGACGAAGGAGCAGCCGGAGCCCCAGCGGTTCTTGCCGTGAAGCAAGCCCGCTTGCTTGGTGACGTCGGTAAAGGTTCCGTCGCCGTTGTTGCGATAGAGAATGTTCTCTCCCCAGTTGGTGATGAAGAGATCGAGGTGGCCGTCATTGTTGTAATCGCCCACGCACACGCCCGAAGCCCATTCAGAGCGCGTCAGGCCCGCTTGTGCTGTGACGTCTGTAAACGTGCCGTCGCGATTGTTGTGGTACAGACGGTTCGATGTGCCTTCCGGTGTTTTTTCAAGCCGCCGTCCGTTCAGGATGAAGAGATCGGGCCATCCGTCGTTGTCATAATCGATCCACGCCAGTCCGCAGCCGACGGCTTCCAGGATGTACTGCTTGGCGTCGATGCCGCCGTAGATGACGGGTTCAAGCAAGCCTGCTTCTTGAGCGACGTCGCGGAAGGCTGCATGAAACGGAAGTCCTGATGCCTTTGCACGGGGCGCCGGAGTGGCAACGCGCGTTGAGATACCTTGCCCAAACGCGCTGAGTGACGCGCTGCCCAACAGGGCCAGGCAGTTTCTTCGCGTATACACGTCTACAAGTTTATCGAGGGAGAATGAGGTCACGAATGCGAGTGATTGCGGGAGAGTTTCGGAGCCGTCAACTTCAGTCCGTACCCGGCCTGGATGTCCGTCCTACGCCCGACCGTCTGCGCGAAACGCTATTCAACATTCTTGCGCCTGAACTGGAGACGGCGGTGTTCCTGGACGCGTATGCCGGGTCAGGCGCGGTGGGCATCGAGGCGTTAAGCCGTGGCGCGGAGCACGCTTATTTCATTGACAATTCGAAGGCCGCACTGCCGGTTATTGAGCAAAATTTGCGGACGCTTGGACTTCTAGATCGCGCAACCGTGCTGCGCGGTTCCGTTCGGAAGAAGCTAGCACCGGGTCTGGCCGATATTGTGTTCCTTGATCCTCCGTATCCACGTGAGACGGAATATGGGATCGCTTTGCAGATTCTTGGAGACGATCCGCGCGTTCGCATTGCGATCGCGCAGCATGGTGTGCGCGTTTCGTTGGCTGAGAACTACGGTGCGCTCCAAAAATATCGAGACCTGCGCCAGGGCGATAACGCGCTCAGCTTTTACGCGCCGGTATCGGTGTCAATTACGAAGTCTATTGTGTAGCTGTCGGCATACACACGCGGAAAGTGCTGCCCCTTCCCTCTTCGCTTTCCACCGTCAGTTTCCCGCCGTGCTCGTCGACAATTTTTTGCACGATCGGTAAGCCCAGCCCCACGCCGGTGGCTTTAGTGGTGAAGAATGGGTTGAAGATTGTTTCGCGATTAGCGGGCGCTATACCGGAACCCCGATCGATTACCGACACTTCTATAAAGTCAGGAACGCGCTTGGTCTTTACGGTGATAGTGGCGCCTGGAGGGCTGGCTTGCACAGCGTTCAGGATCAGATTGTAAAAGACTTGCTGCATCAGGTTTGGATCGAGGGAAATGGTATCCATTTCGGACGAATAGTTCCTTGCAATCACAGAATTCGAAGCTTCGCGTTCCACCGCCGCGATTGCGCGCTCGATGATCTGGTGCAAGTTCGACGTTTCGCGAACGGGCGAGAGTGGTTTGGCGAAATCGAGAAAGCGGGTGACCAGACTATTGGTGCGGTCTACTTCGGAAGAGATGAAACCCGCCATCTCTTGTGCCAACGGGTTATCTCCGGGAACTTGCTTCGTCAGTATTTCCGCGGACGCTTTGATTGTTCCAAGCGGGTTCCTGATTTCATGAGCAAGTCCGGCCGAGAGTTGCCCCAGGGCGGCTAGCCGTTCCGACCGGCGTACCGCCGCTTCCGCTTCACTCAGATGACGATTCGCTTCGGCCAACTCGTTAGCTGCCGCCCGCAACTTCGCGTTTTGCTCACGCAGTACTTGTGCGAGCGAGTTTACAAGCACACCGGCAAGGGCCAGGAGCAAGATCCGAAGCGTGAGTGCGTGTTGTTGGTCCGGATCGATATACTGGCCGCCCTTCCAATCGATAAACAGAAGGAAAGACAGGTACACTCCCGAAGCGGCGGCACTGGCCAGCAGCGCCGCGCCAACGTTCAGCGACGTTGCCGCTGTAACGATCGGCAAAAGGAGTACGAGTGAGTATCTCGATTCCAGTCCATGGGTGTAGCCGATCAACACGTAGGCTACGACTAGCATCAAGACGATCCAGACCACCCGCCCGCGAAGGGTCTGAAGCCAGACAAACTTCGATTCCGCGAGTTGCAACGCGCCCAGCGCGATAATCAGCCCAATCTCCGATGGGTCGTGCGCAGGAACAATCGCCGCAATCGCAGTAAAAAGAAAGATGAGTACCGGGTCCTGCGCGCTGAAGCGGAGCACGGAGGCTATTTTGCCATAGCGTTGAGTTGATCCAGATACGTTGGGTATTTCGCGCTGTCGTAGTAGAACGGAACCATTTGAGAACGGTACTGGTCCATGATCTTCTTGTTGAGCCAGATAGCGGGTTGATCGCCAGGACGAATAAAGGACTTGTACTTCGTCGTTTTGGTTTGCACATCATTGAAGTAGTCCCAGGCATTCTTCACGAGTTCGGGTTTGGTTAGAAGATCGAGCATAGTAAGAGCTTGAACTTTCGCACCCGCTACCGCGCCCTTATGGGCGATAGATGTTGCCATGCTTACCGCATTGGCCCAGTTGTGCCCAGGACCGCCTGGGATATTCGATGGAAAGCGCAAGACAATGGTAGGCACGTTCCAGGAAATATCCCCGATATCATCCGAACCGCCGCCGGTTGGACCAACGCCCATGCCTTCTTCGCCTTCAGACCGCTCTTCACGAGGCGGGCGCATTTCAGTGAGTTTCGTCGTAAGACCGCGTTCAGGCGCACCTATCTCTTTTTGTAGGTTCTTAGCGAGTTGTTGCTCGACGTCGGTCCATTGGGGCAAGCCCACCTTCTTGATGTTTTCGTTCATGTCCTCTGCAATGGGCTTGCTGAAATGGCCGGGCCAAGCGCTGCCAAGGAGACGTGATGTAAAGGTGGTGTCGGTCATCAACGTGGCGGCTTTCGCCATGTTGTCACCGATCTCCCACATGCGCATGATGTGGTCGTAGTCGGCCTCGCGGAAGTAATACCAGACACTGGCGTTCGGCGGGACAACATTGGGCTGATCGCCGCCGTTGGTAATCACATAGTGAGAACGCTGTGCCAAGCGCAGGTGTTCCCGGCGAAAATTCCACCCAACATCCATCAGCTCCACCGCATCGAGCGCGCTCTTGCCGCGCCAGGGGGCACCGGCGCTGTGGGCGCTTTCTCCCTTGAACATGTACTCGACCGATACCAGGCCGTTTCCGCCGGTATTGCCCCACGAAACGCCTAGATTAGCTGCTACATGTGTGAAAAGTACGACGTCGACGTCTTTGAACAGACCCGCTTTGACGTAGTAAGCTTTCGCGCC
>CAXSIG010000380.1:0-5945 GCA_964237255.1 uncultured Bryobacteraceae bacterium | reverse complement strand
GCGGCAAAGTGGTCGCAACCGATACGGTGCAGAATCTGAATTCGCGAATGCGCGGTGCGGAGTCCGTGATCGTGGAAGTCGGAGCGCCGGCGGGTGTGGATGCTGCGGAGATCCGCCGCTTGTTCGAACAGATGCAGGGCGTAAGCCGCGTAGTCTCGCGAAGCGCCGCGGACGGACGGCATTCTTTCGAAATCGAAGGCTTGGAAAACTTGTCAGTTCGTGGTGATGTGGCACGCGCGGTTGTCCACGCGGGTTGGGATTTGACGGAACTTCGCGCGCACGGCTTCAGCCTGGAAGATATCTTCCTGCAATTGACGGAATCGGAGAAGAAAAGCGCGGGAACGGTGACGGTCCAATGAGAAACATCTTGGCTATTTGCGGGAAGGAGATCAAGAGTTACTTCGCTTCCCCCATCGCGTATTTGCTGTTAACGATTTTCTCTGTATTGTTCGGATACTTCCTATTCGCCTACACGCAGCGATTCATTCAGATCGGCATGCAGATGCAGATGCGTGGCGGCGGACAGCCGATGAACGTGAACGATATTTCCATCGTTCCGGCTCTCAGCACAGCCAGCGTGATTATCCTGTTCCTGATTCCGATGGTATCCATGCGGCTGTTCGCGGAGGAGACGCGTCAGGGCACCATGGAACTTCTGCTGACCTCCCCCATCCACGACGTCGAAATCGTAATCGGTAAGTGGTTGGGTTCCATGGCGATGTACGGGTCCATGTTGTTGCTTTCCATGCTCGGCGTGGCGCTGCTCTATAGTTACGGGACGCCGGATACAAAACCGTTGCTTGCGGCGTATCTCGGTTTGTTTTTGCAGGGCGGAGCTTTAATCGCAATCGGAACGTTTATTTCCACGACGACAAAGAACCAAATTGTGGCTGCTGGCGCGACGTTTGCGATCTGCCTCCTCCTGTGGGTGCTGGACAGCGTGAGTTCCTTTGGCCAGTCGCCCTGGTTGAAAGGCGTGGCGTATGCATCGGTTCTTAGCCATCTGGAGCCCTTCCTGCGCGGTGTGATCGATACGAAGGACGTGATTTTTTACCTGACCATGATCTTTTTGGGTTTGTTTTTGACGACTCGGTCGATCGAGTCGCTCCGGTGGAGGTCGTAGAACATGGCAGCTTCCGAATTCATGAAGGCTCGCCAGACGCGTTATGGCGCGTATGCGGGAGCGTATGTTCTCGCCGTCATCTTAGCTCTGGTAGTAATCAACTACCTCTCCAGCACGCACAACAAGAGTTATGATGCAACGGCCAACAAGCAGTTCACTCTGGCCGACCAAACGAAAAAGATTGTCGGGGAATTAAAGAACGACATCAACATCACTTATTTCCAAAAGACCGGCGACTTTGGCCGCGCCAAAGACCTGCTCGACCGGTATAACAATCTCTCCAACAAGATTCATGTGAAATACATCGATCCGGAAAAAGATCCCGTATCGGCGCGGGCGGCGGGAATCCGCACTTACGGAGCGATTACGGTATCGAATGGAGTCCGGACTCAAGAAGCCAAAGCCGCTACGGAGGAGGAGATCACCGGCGCGTTAATTCGGGCTTTGAAAACTAACGAGCGCGTCGCCTGCTTCGTGTCGGGTTCCGGCGAGTTGGGTCTTGACGATTCGGACCGCTCCGGTCTTTCATCACTCAAGACTTCTCTCGAAAAATCCAACTTCAAGACTCAAACGCTTTCACTAATCGAGAAGCCGGACGTGCCTACTATCTGTTCGGTCGTGATTGTCGCGGGTCCGAAGCGGGATTACGTGCAGCCCGCTGTCGATGCATTGAAGAAGTACGTCGACGGTGGCGGACATGCCGCATTCTTCATCGATCCCGCAATTGACTTCGGAAAAGGCGATGCCATCAGCAATGCCACGGCGTTGGTCGGCTTGGTTGGTGGCTATGGTGTGACGCTGAACAATGACTTGGTGATTGATGGCAGTGGCATGGGCCAGTTGCTCGGTTTCAATGAAGCCTCTCCGCTGGTCATGACCTACGACAGCCACCCGATCGTGACCTCAATGCGCCGGACCGCCACAGTGTTCCCAATCTCTCGAAGCCTGGATGTTAAGTCTCCGGCGGAGAAGCTGTTTTCCTCTAACGACAGCAGCTACGCCACAGCAAATCTGAAACCGCCGATTAAGATCGATCCGTCGAAAGATAAAAAGGGTCCGTTTGCGTTGGCCGCCGCGGCGACAGTCGGAGGTAAAGGGCGGATCGCAGTGGTTGGTAGCTCCAGTTGGATCAAGAACGAAGTTTTGGGCGTCGGACAGATCGGCAATACGGATCTGGTGCTCAATATGATGAACTGGCTCACCGCGGATGAAGATCTGATCGGTATCCGGCCCAAAGATCCCGAAGACCGCCGCATCAGCATGACGGGCCGGCAATTGAGCATGCTGTTCTTCTTGCTTGTCATAGTGATTCCGGTGGCCGTGATTTTGGTGGGTACTTCGGTTTACTTGCGCCGTCGAGCCTAGACTCTCATGAAGAACAAAGGGCTGATGGTAGCCATAGCCGTGCTGGCAGTTTTGGGCGGCTTGATGTATTGGTCGGATAAGAAGAAGGCCGAAGAGGAAAAGCATCCGACAGTTGCGGCCGACGCACCGCCAAAGATACTCACCATTCCAGAAGACCAGATTCAGGGAATCCGGGTGGAAAAGCGCGGCGGCGATATTGTTGCGATGTCGAAAGCTTCCGGCAAGTGGGAGTTGACCGACCCGAAACCGTTGCCCGCCGATCAGGATGCGGCAAACGGCGTAGTGCAGAATCTGTCGAGCCTCTCCTCTGACCGCTTGATTGAAGAAAAGGCGGGGAAACTGGACGCCTACGGATTGACGTCGCCCGCTGAAAAGGTAATTGTCACTCAGAAGAATGGGAAGGTAGACGCGCTGCTAATCGGTGACGATTCGCCTACCGGCTCCGGTGTATACGCCAAGCTGGCGAACGACCCGCGTGTTTTTACGATCGCCACTTTTGTGAAGACAGGGCTCGATAAATCCGCAAAGGACCTGCGCGATAAACGGCTCTTACATTTCAATACCGATAAGCTGACGCGTGTAGAGGTTACAGCAAAGGGCGCGCCGTTTGAGTTCGGGAAAAACGGGCAGAATGAATGGCAGGTGGTAAAGCCTTCCGCGATGCGCGCCGACGGGCAGCAAGTGGATGAATTGGTCCGCAAGCTGAAAGAGGCGAAGATGGACCCGAACGTTTCCGAAGAAGATACGGTAAAGGCGCAGAAGGCTTTCGCGGCTGGAACCAAGGTCGGAACCGTTACCACGGCGGACTCCAGCGGTACCGAGACCCTTGAAATTCGCAAGGACAAAGACAAAACCTACTACGCGAAGAGTTCGGCTGTGGACGGTATCTACAAGATGCCCGCCGACTTCGGCGACGGTATCGATAAAGCCGTCGATGATTTCCGCAACAAGAAACTTTTCGACTTCGGATTTACCGACCCTACACAGGTGGCCGTGGGCGCGCAGGTGTTTCAAAAATCGGGCGAGAAGTGGATGTCCGGTGGCGGTCAGATGGATTCCGCAAGCGTCCAGAATGTGATCGACAAGCTACGCGACTTGGCTGCAACCGGGTTTGCGGCGAAGGCGGCCGGCGAGCAGTTCGTGGCATTGAGCGCGACCGCGAACAACAAAGCGGAGCGCGTCAGCGTAACCAAGCAGGGCAGTGACTATTTCGCCACGCGCGAGGGTGAGCCTGCTGTCTATCAACTCGATGCGAAAGCAGTGGACGATATCCAGAAAGCCGCAGGGGCAGTGAAGCCGTTCGCGGCTCCCAAGGCTACGCCCAAGAAGTGAACGGGCTCCTTACCGACCTTTACGAGCTGACCATGTCGGCCGGCTACTTCACGGCCGGCAAAACGAACGACATCGCAACATTCGAGTGGACGGTTCGGCGTTTGCCGAAGCATCGCAATTTTGTCGTCGCGGCCGGACTTCAGCAAGCGGTCGATTACCTTCTCAATCTGCGCTTTGAGACAGGCGAGATCGAGTATCTTCGCGGCTTGCCGCACTTCAGCAACGCATCGCCGGATTTTTTCGAGTACCTGAAGTCATTTCGTTTCACGGGAGATCTGTTCGCCGTTCCCGAAGGCACGCCGTTATTTGCGGGTGAACCGATGCTCACGGTGCGTGCCCCGATTATCGAAGCGCAGATTCCGGAGACTTATCTGCTTTCGACGATCACCTTCCAGACGCTAATAGCGACGAAGGCTGCGCGTTTGGCCGAGGTGAGCGCAGGACGCGATGTGGTGGAATTCGGAACACGCCGCGCACACACTCCTGAAGCGGGCGTCCTTGGCGCACGAGGGGCTTATATCGGTGGTTGTGCCGGGACCAGCAATACGCTTGCCGGGTATCGATTCGGCATCCCGGTAATGGGGACCGCGGCGCATTCATGGGTGATGTCCTTCCCAACCGAAATTGAGGCGTTCCGTCGGATGCAGGAATTAATGGGCTCGCGAACGGTACACCTGATCGATACGTATGGTGCGCTTGAAGGAACCCGAAACGCGATCCAAGCCGGAGAGCCGTTCTGGGGCGTCCGGTTGGATAGCGGAGACTTCACCCAGCTTTCCAAGCAAATGCGCGAGATGCTGGATAACGCTGGCTTTCCGGGCGTCAAAATCATGGTTTCCGGCGACCTGGATGAGTGGAAGATTCGCGACCTGATTCGAGCCGGAGCGCCGGTGGATGCATTCGGAGTCGGGACCGAGCTTGCGACATCGGGCGATGCGCCATCAATGGGCGCTGTCTATAAAATCGTTGAGATTGAAGGCGGCGGAGAGAAGCGGTTCGTCGCGAAGCAGGTGTTCCGCTTCGCCGATCACGACTTACTTACGCGATCGAGCGAATGCGCGAGCGGCGCAGTGGCACTGCAACGGCCCGTAATCCTTGGCGGGAATCTGATCGAAAAGTTACCGGACGTTCACGCCGCACGGGAACATGCTCGTAAGATGCTGAAGTATCTGCCCGCCGAGGTTCGAGGCCTGGAACCATCGGATGCGTTTCCAGTTCTTCGAAGTGCACAATTGGAAGACTTGATCCGGAGCACGGTTGCATGACGCTTTTCGTCGACATCGATACCCAAAACGACTTCGTGCTGCCTGCGGGAGCGCTCTATGCGCCGGGCGCCGAGCGGGTAATTCCGGTTATCGCCGCCCTCAATCGCAATGCGCCCAAGCTTGTCTCAACGGCTTGTTTCCATACCGAGAACGATGCGGAATTCCGCGATTGGCCTCCGCACTGTATCGCTGGGACAGTGGGGCAACTGAAGCCGATTGCAACGCTTGTGGGCCAGACCATTTTCGAAAAGCAACATACAGATGTATTTCGCAGCAACAGATGGCAACCCTACCTTGCGGAGGTTGGCGCGAGCGAATACGTCGTCTACGGTGTAGTTACCGAGGTCTGTATCCGCTTTGCGGCGATGGGTCTTTTATTGACAGGCAAGCCCGTCACCGTGGTGTCCGACGCCGTACAAGCTCTTACCGATGAAGCCGGCGCGAAGTTCTTCACGGAATTCCGGGAAGCCGGTGGACGAGTCGCCACCTCTGCCGATATTCTTTAAGGGTCATGGCGCAGCAGGACGCAAAGCGGAGAGTTGCTCAACATGTTTTGAAGTTCGTCGAGCCGGGCATGGTAGTCGGCATCGGCTCCGGAACTACTGCCGCATTGTTTATCGAGGAGTTAGGAAAGCGCGTCAGGGACGGTTTGGCGGT
Organism: uncultured Bryobacteraceae bacterium; assembly: GCA_964237255.1. GTDB lineage: Bacteria > Acidobacteriota > Terriglobia > Bryobacterales > Bryobacteraceae > JALYXI01. The sequence continues at coordinate 203 of CAXSIG010000380.1, read as the reverse complement.
TCGCGGGATCTGTTCCTCGTCGACAAGCGAGGCATCGGCGAAGGCCCAAGGAATTCCGATCACGACGTTCGACGAAGCACCTGTGGTTGATCTTACGGTCGACGGAGCAGATGAGGTTGCGCCGGGACTCAATCTCATCAAGGGCGGGGGCGGGAATCTGCTTCGAGAAAAGATCGTCGTGTGCGCGTCGAAGAAGTTTGTCG
>CAXSIG010000379.1:2249-5947 GCA_964237255.1 uncultured Bryobacteraceae bacterium | reverse complement strand
CGGGCCAGAATATTGCGATTGTCGGTGATTCCGCGCTTGTCATGTCTGACCTGCGCACCTTCCGTACGCGCTTCAATCTTCCCGCCGCGGATCCGAAAGTGATCTTCGCGGGCGGTGCAAATCCCGGTGTGAATGACGATTTATTTGAAGCCGATCTGGATTTGGAATGGGCCGGTGCGCTTGCGCCAAAGGCAACTCTCACTTACGTGTACTCACAGGATGTATTCGCGGCGATACTGACTGCGGTAGACCGGAATGTCGCGCCCATTCTCTCCATCAGTTTTGGAGGTTGCGAATCTTTCGTGGCAGCAATCTCGCCCGCATTTCAATCCGTTATGCAACAGGCGAATGCACAAGGGATCACGGTGATTGCAGCTTCGGGGGACACGGGAGCTGCCGGCTGCGATGTCGGGAACGCCGACCCGCAAGGCTCGCATGGCCAGCGGGTAGGTCTTCCCGCGGTGCTTCCCGAAGTTACTGCTATGGGCGGAACTCAGTTCAATGACAATAACTCCTATTGGCGAACCACGAATACAGCCAACTTCGGTTCGGCGCTTTCCTATATTCCCGAAGCGGCTTGGAATGAATCGGACGATTCAGGCATTCTGTCCGCCGGCGGTGGCGTGAGCCAGATTTATCCAAAGCCGGCTTGGCAACAGGGCCCCGGCGTTCCCGAAGGAAATTTTCGCGCCATTCCGGACATTTCGCTAAACGCCTCCGCCGGCAATCCCTATCTTGTTTACTTTCAGGGCGGCTTGAATGGCGCGCTAGGCACATCTGCGGGAACACCGTCCTTCGCGGCGATTCTTGCGTTGCTGAATCAAGCCCTGATTAAGAACGGCACAATCGGCAAGGCAGGTTTGGGAAATATTAATCCCCAGCTTTACCGCTTGTCCCAAGCTGCGCCCGCTGCGTTCCACGATGTTACGCTCGGTACGAATCTAACGGCCTGTATTCAGGGAAGTGTTGATTGTTTGAACGGTTTCATAGGCTACGCGGCCACCCCGGGTTACGATCTCGCGACCGGTCTCGGTTCCATCGATGCGGCTAACTTTGTTAACTCTTGGACCTCCGCGAACAAACCGGTCACCGTCTCTTTATCGCCACGCGCCGCACGAGGCACGCTTAACGACCGGATTCCAATTACCGTCACCGTATCTGTGCCGGGCGGCGGCGCTGTGCCTAGTGGAACAATCGATCTGAGCGCGGGATATATACCCTTTGGATCTTATCCACTTACTCCCGCGGGTGGATCTTCTGCAACAGCAACCGCGTCGATTCCCGCGGGTCGCCTGGGAATCGGGTCCTTCACGATCACCGCATCGTTTCCGGGAAACACCATATTCAACGCGGGTGGCGCGACGTCCACCATTCAGGTAGTCGCACCGACCAATGCCGCTGCCATCACCATTTCCGGGCCCACACAAGTTATCCCCGTAGTTTCGAAAGAAGTGCTTGGTGCGGTTTACCAAACGGCGATCACGCTCCGCGAAAGCAATGGTGTGCCCGCCGTGATTAGCGGCTTCACAATTGACGGCATCGCTCAGCCCGTCGCTCAATATTTTCCTTCGCCGAACCTGACCGCGAACGGAACCCTGATCACCATCGTTACATTCCGCAACCTGGCGGTTCCTTTGACCAAGACTTTCGGCATCACGGGGATCGATGCGCGGGGCGTGGTTTGGTCCCGTGAGATTAAGGTCAGCTATTCGCAGGCGGTTCCGTACGACGATTTTTCCCTCACCGCTTTCCCATCCACCATCACGCAGGATCTGAGCAATCCGTCCTGTCAATGGCCCGTTCGACTAAGTATCGATGACCTGGGCGGATATACTCACGTGGTCACCGACTTGTACCTGAGCGATATTTTCTTTACGGATAAGATTACCGGGATTTTTGGAACGCCTCGGCTCCGCCAGCTAGGTTCTTTGCGCGGAACGCTATGCCTGAACGATGCGGCCCTTGGTCCGGCAACCGTTTTCGTTGGCGTCGACAGTGGAATTACGCATGAGGTCAAAGTTATTTTAGCGGCCGCGCCGATGAATCCGGCCAAGCTGTCCGTTGCGCCGGCGGCAGTCGCCTTGACGGCCGGTTCCGGTAAAACTGCTACCGCGACGATTGCGGTAACACTGTCTGATCCAAATCAGACTTGGAACGCCATGGTTTCACCGGCTAATCGCACCACGGGGTGGCTGACCACTTCTACGCTTGCCGGTATCGGATCCGGGCAAATTACGTTGACGGCGGCGGGCGATGGTTACGAACCGGGCGTTTACCATGCTCTGGTCTCTATTCAGTCTCCCGGCGCCGTTCCGGAGCTGGTTGAGATTCCAGTGCGCTTTGTGTATACCGGGGCAGCATCCACCGCCACCATTTCCGCAATCGGGAACGCCGCAGCACCCGGTCAGCCGGTTCTCTCGCCGGGGATGTTACTCACCGTGATCGGCTCCAATCTCTCGAACGCCACCCGAACCATAGCGACCACGCCGCTGCCCTTTACTTCGGACGGCGTGTCCGTTCAAGTCAACGGTTATCAAGCGCCGATTCTTTTCCTCTCGCCGACCCAACTCAACATCCAGGTCCCATATGAAACAGGCGCGGGACCCGCCGTTTTGGGCGTAAATAACAATGGAGCGATCGCCGGAATCTCGGTCCAGATTGCTCCTGCAGCTCCTGGCATTTTTGTCGATTCCATCGGTGCCGTAGTTCCGGCCAACACGGTATTTCAGGATGGCACGGTGACCGTCTATTTGACGGGAGGCGGTGAGGTAAACACGCTGATTGCCAACGGGGACGCTCCTTCCACGCGAACCACCGTGGCTGCTCTTCCCACGCCGGTCCTTCCACTGTCGGCGACCATCGGCGGCATTCCCGTCTTCGTCCAGTTCGCGGGGATCGCTCCTGGGCTGGTAGGAGTGATGCAGGTGAACCTGATTGTGCCGCAGTCCGTTCCGTTAGGTGTGCAAGATGTTGTGGTCACGGTAAACGGCGTTCCTAGCGGCGGGGCCAAAATTCTGGTAATTCCGCCAAAGTAGACCATGCGATCCTTCCTGCTTGCGGCTTGGTTGTCCGGCGGTGTTTTGTTCGGGCTGGACTTGAGCAAAGCGGTCATCGTAATTTCGGCAAACGCAACGTCGCCCGAACGAAAAGCGGCGCAGATGCTGACCGAGGAAATTGCCAAACGGACCCAGCTGAGGCTTCCCGTTTTATCCACGCCGGGCGCGCCGGGTCAAACCGCCATCGTTCTTGGAGTGTCGCCCGGTGCTCCGGCAAGTACGGATGCCTTCCGCATTCAGTCCAGCGCGCGCCAGATTGCCGTCTCCGGTCATGATCCGCGCGGCGTCCTGTTTGGCGCAGGCTACCTGTTGCGCCATCTCACAATGGAGCGGCAAATGGTAGAAGCGCCGGACAGTCTGAACGTTACGTCGACGCCGAAATACCCGCTTCGCGGCCACCAGCTTGGCTACCGTCCCAAGGTCAACACGTACGATGGTTGGACTCCTGCGCAATTCGAACAGTACATTCGCGACCTGGCCGTATTCGGAACCAATGCAATCGAGCTGATTCCCCCTCGGTCCGACGATGACGAAGACAGCCCCCATTTTCTTCTCTCGAAGATCGACATGATGGAGGAAGTCTCCCGCATTTGCGATAGCTACGGCATCGACGTTTGGGTCTGGTATCCGGCAATGGACAAA
>CAXSIG010000379.1:0-2239 GCA_964237255.1 uncultured Bryobacteraceae bacterium | reverse complement strand
AAAGACTACTCGGACGCGGCAACCGTCGCCAACGCCCTCACGGAATGGGACGAAGTGTACCGTCGGCTTCCCCGAATCGATGCGATTTTCGTACCGGGCGGCGACCCCGGTCATACGCGTCCGAAGTTTCTGATGGCGCTGCTTGAAAAGCAGACGGCAGCGCTGCACAAGCGTCATCCGAAAGCGCAAATGTGGATGTCGCCTCAGAGTTTTTCAGCTGAGTGGATGACGGAGTGGTTCGGCTTGCTTAACCCGAAACCCGCTTGGCTCAGCGGCGTGGTCTACGGTCCGCAAGTCCGCATGAACATACCGGAATTTCGCGCCCAGGTTCCCGCATCGTTATCCGTTCGACTTTACCCGGACATCACACATAGCAGGCAATGCCAATACCCGGTGCCCGATTGGGACGCGGCGTTCGCGACAACGGAAGGCCGGGAGGTGATCAATCCTCGCCCTACCCAGGAGGCTCGGATATTTCATCTCTATGAAAAGCTGGCGATCGGGTTTCTGAGTTACTCCGAAGGCGTCAATGACGATGTGAACAAATTCGTTTGGAGTGGCTTGGGTTGGAATCCGGATACGCCGGTCGTCGAAATTCTTCGCGACTATAGCCGCTACTTTATTGGATCTCGATACGCCGACAGTTTCGCGCAAGGTCTGCTGGCGTTGGAGCGAAACTGGTCCGGACCTCTAGCGACCAATACGTCGGTAGATTCCACCATGGAGCAGTTCCAGACGATGGAGCGCACCGCTTCTCCGCAGCTTCGCGGCAACTGGCGATTCCAGCAAGCGCTGTATCGCGCTTATTACGATTACTACACGCGGGCGCGGTTGCTGAGTGAGACTGCGCAGGAGGCGGAAGCGATGAGCGCGTTGCGCGAGGCGCCGCTGACCGGTTCCGAAGCCGCCGTGCATGGCGCCGAAACGGCGTTGGCGAGAGCTTCTTCGCAGCACTGGGCTCGCGCTCGAGTTTTTGAAATGGCCGAGGCGCTCTTTCAATCCATTCGGATGCAACTCAGCGTGACTCGGTACGCCGGCGAATCCGCTGAGCGAGGGGCCAACCTGGACATGATCGACGTCCCATTGAACAATCGTGGATTCCTTCGCGCGCGCTTTGCCGCGATTCGCGCGATGTCCGCTGAATCCAACAAGCTCAAAGCAATTGACGAATTGGTGGACTGGACCAACCCCGGTCCGGGCGGATTCTATGACGATTTAGGTGATCTCACGCGACAGCCTCATTTGGTCCGGAGCGGCAGTTTCGACGAGGATCCCGCCCGGTTTCGCTCGTCCTTCACCGGAGTGTCGTTCCGCGGTTTGGGAGGGGCCATGCGAGAAACGCCGCGGTCCTGGTGGACGCATGCCGAAACGCTTTACGAAACTCCGCTTGAGATGCACTATCCCGATCTTGACCCGACCGCGTCATACAAAATCCGGGTAGTGTATGCAGGCGATTCGACACGCCCGAAGATTCGTCTCGCCACGAAGGGCGGCATGGAAATCCATCCGTTGCTCCAGCGCCCGGTTCCTTTCCGGCCTCTTGAATTCGACATCCCTCGCGATGCAACCAAGTCCGGCGAGCTCACGCTGCAATGGAACCGCGAGTCCGGCTTGGGCGATGCGGGGCGCGGCACACAGATCGCAGAGGTCTGGCTGATTCGCAAATGATGGCTGGCGGGCCACGCTATGCCTGGTACGTGGTCGCGATGCTTTGGTGTATCGCGTTCTTCAACTACGCGGACCGTCAGGCGATCTTTTCCGTTTTCCCGCTTTTAGAACGTGAGCTGAAGCTCGATACCGTGCAATTGGGATTGCTCGGGTCTGCCTTCGCTTGGGTCTACGGATTGGCCGGGCCGCTTGCTGGGATGATCGTCGATCGAATCCGCCGCAAGACCGCTGTACTGACCGGTCTCGAAACGTGGAGTCTAATCTGCGCCGCTACCGCCACCGCTACTACGTTTCCTCAGCTTCTCTTTTTCCGGGCCGCCGAAGGTCTCGGCGAAAGCATTTACTTTCCCGCGTCCATGTCGATGCTGGCCGATTATCACGGGCCGCGCACGCGATCCCGCGCCATGAGCGTACACCAGACTAGCGTATATTTAGGAACCATCGGCGGCGGATCCGTTGCGGCGCTGATTGCGGAACACTACGGTTGGCGATGGTCGTTCGTGCTGTTCGGCGGCTTGGGCGCGTTGCTTGGGGTTGTATTACTGCGCTACTTGCGTGAGCCGGTTCGCGG
>CAXSIG010000378.1:0-5947 GCA_964237255.1 uncultured Bryobacteraceae bacterium | reverse complement strand
CCGGCTCATGCTCAATCGCCTTACCTGCTCCTGACCCTTCTCAAACACCCTCTCAAGGTAGCCAACAATGCGGCCGACCACGACCAGCTGCTTCTGTATCTGTCTTCCTTGCCCGGACGTACCCGAGTTGCTTTTGAGCCGACCGGCGACTTTCATCGTCCACTTGCCTTCCGCCTCTTGAAGGCCGGATTCGAAGTTGTTTCCATCTCATCGGTGGCCCAAGCACGTTTCCGGGAAGCCCGTTATGGCACTTGGGACAAGAACGACCCGAAAGATGCGCGGGTTATCTTAGCCATGCTGACGCACGGTCTGGTACAGATTTATCACGACCCGCTATTTCATGGAGACCACGATTTACAAGAACTTTCGAACACCTACTATCAGGTCACGCTGGCACGAACTCGGCTTCAGCACAGCCTCCTCTTGCACTATCTTCCGCTCTACTTTCCCGAGTTTGGACGGTACTGGTATTCAACCAGGACGGAGTGGTTCATTCGGTTTCTGATTCGCTTCCCGGTGCCATCCGCGGTGCGTGCCTTGGACCGGGATGCATTCATCGCCGAATCATGGAACATAGTGGGGAAGAAGGTGGACAAGCGTGCCAAGCTGGAAGAGATCTATGAGTTGGCAGCCCACTCCATTGGACTGCCGGTCGCCCTTGATTCACCAGCAGTGGAAACCTTTCGTTTGCAGCTGGAGCGTTACGCTGAGCTCAACGAGCGGCGAACTTGGTTAGATAAACGGGCACAAGAAGTGCTCGCACCGAACCCAGACTTTCATCGGCTCATCCAGTTGCCTGGAGTAGCGGCAATTACCGCGCTGACGATCCTGGCGGAGGCCGGCGATATGCGCCGCTTCGGTCACCACCGTCAGTTTTTCAAGTACTGCGGTCTGGATTTGGCCAAGAGCCAGTCCGGACAGTCACGCGGCAAGGAAACCTTGTCGAAACGCGGCAACAAGCGCCTGCGCATGATCTTTTGGCTGGCTGGATTACGCGCAGTCCATTTACGGGAGAATGAGTTCCGCGCCAAGTACCAGCGCTATCTCGGTTCGAATCCGCTTGATGCCGACCGGAAGCGCAAAGCACTCACAGCGATCGCCGCAAAGATGGCGCGTGTCGCTTATGGCATCGTCAAAAACGGAACGGAATATCAGCCGTTTTTTGAACAACGAATTCCCAGTGGATCGATCCCGCTCACACGGGCCGTTGAGGCGCTTGCGACCTCGTAGATAATGTTCGGACCTTCCACTGGGTCATCCACGCTGTTTCAAGCCCTGTGAAGACGGCGATTACTGCCGATCTTGTGTTTACTATGCTCAGCGGGTTCCCTTTAACGTGGAAGACCACGGGACTGCAGTTGAAGTGTTTTACCGAAACGAATCGCCACTATAGCGATCCAGGAGAACTATGCCTACTCAGGGAAAAAAGATGCAAAAGCACTTGCTATTAGCCCGTTGTCACACCGAATGCGTCCTGGCCGTCCCCGTTCTTGAATCACATAGTCGAGTACACCGGTCACTCTTCGGCTGGCGAAGCTGGTATCCACTGTGAGTGCTGGGCACTCCCTCGTGTATGCATCCACGACGGCCAGCATGCGGATGTGCCGACCACTCTGTACTGAATCGGAAACGAAGTCGAGAGCTCACTCCTGATTGGCTTCCGTTACTTGTTCCAGTGGCCTTCCCACGCGGGTCAGTCGGCGGCGCTTTGTTCTTTTCACCGCTAGTCCTGCTTCCTGGTACACGCGCCACACGCGCTTATTGTCTAATCGCCTGTCAACTACTGTTGCGTCTTTTTTCCGCGCTTGCGCGGGCGGTGTGGTTTCCTCCTGGTCTTCCTGAGTCACTGCAGAATCTCAAGTTCACGGCTCGTTGTTGTCTCCGAGGTCGAAGATGACGAAGGTCACAGCGCCTCAGATGTCGATGGATCTCCCTTTGTGATTCGCGCATTGAACATGTGCATAAGCGTAGTCCGGGATGATCCAGCCGACGGCCGAGAAATTGAAAGTTATACCGACTTAAGCCGTTAAAGCCAGGTCAGCAGATCCACGGAAGGGCGTATTATCCAACCACATTCGATGCATGATCACCGCCAGTTTGCGCGCGACGGCCACCTTTGCTTTAGCAGGCCCTGTTTTTGCGGCAAGCGCTAAGCCCCAGGTTTGTAGCGCGAATCGATGTTTAGTTTTTGTCAACAGCGCGTGCGCCGCCTCGAACAGAAGTGCCCGCAGCATGCTGTCCCCGCATTTCGAAATCCGTCCATTACGGTCCACTTGGCCAGATTGGTAACGTCGCGGCGTCAAGCCAAGATAGGCACCCACATCTTTGGCTTTAGAAAGCGTTGAGGTGAATCGATTGTGGCAACATATGCCGCCGCAGTCACCATCCCAACTCCAGGAACTGTCATCAGGTTTTGATGCACCGCGCTTTCCCGGGCTAGAACCTTGATATCGTGATCTAGCTTCATCAACTGAGCCGTAATCGTCTTCCAGGCTGAAAGCAGAGAGCCGATCACGGTTTCAACAATCGGGTCGCACGGCATCTTCGCTTCGACCTCTCGAACGAATGTGCCGCACTTGCCAGGCGCCAACACAATGCCAAACGTCTTTACCAGACCGCGGATCTGGTTGTACAGTGTCGTTCGCATCGATACGAACCTGCTGCGCGCTGAGAGAAGGAGCCGTACCCGATGACTGTCAATGCTTTTACTTCAACTTCCCGGTACGAGGGTGTAGAAAGGTTTGTGTAAACGCGGTTTTCCGAAATAGGAACATAGGAGAACCGAATGGCAATCAGGAAAGAGCTAATTGACGAGTTGATGGCGACCAGCGATGGTCCTTTGATCGGACCGGATGGTCTGTCGAAGGAGTTAACAAAGGCGCTGATGGAGCGAATGCTGGCCGGGGAGTTGAGCCACCATCTCGGCTACGAAAAGCATGAAGTGTCCGGCTATGGCAGCGGCAACACGCGAAACGGGAAGAGCAAGAAGACGCTGAAAGGTGAAACGGGGGAGATCACGATTGACGTTCCCCGAGACCGCAAGGGCACGTTCGAGCCGCAGATTATCGAGAAGCATCAGACGCGGTTTGCCGGTTTCGATGCCAAGATTCTGTCGATGTATGCGCGAGGCATGACGGTGCGCGATATCCAGGGCCACCTGCAAGAAATGTACGGCGTGGACGTGAGTGGCCGCGCTCATTTCCGAAGTCACCGACAGCGTGCTCGATGAGGTGAAGGCATGGCAGGACCGGCCACTGGAAGCGCTGTATCCGATCGTGTACCTGGATGCATTGATGGTAAAAATGCGGCAGGACGGAAAGGTGGAGAACCGTGCGGTCTACACGGCGATCGGCATCAACATGGAGGGGGAGAAATCGGTCTTAGGCTTGTGGGTGAATGCAACAGAAGGCGCGAAGTTCTGGATGTCGGTGCTGATGAATCTGAAGAACCGCGGAATGAAGGACGCGTTCCTCATCTGCACCGACGGCCTGAAAGGCTTCCCGGATGCCATTGAAGCAATCTTTCCCAGCACGTTGGTGCAGACCTGTATTGTGCATTTGATCCGGGCCAGTTTGAACTTCGTCAGTTGGAAGGAGAGGCGGGCCTTAGCCGCGGATCTGAAATCGATCTACCGGGCGCCGAGCGCCGAAATGGCAGAACTGGCGCTTCAGGAGTTTCGGGCCAAGTATCCGCGACACCAGGTCGTAGCCGACGTATGGGAACGGAGCTGGCAACGAGTGATTCCGTTCTTCGACTTCCCCGAGGAGATCCGTAAAATCGTCTACACGACCAACGCCGTAGAATCGCTGTATATGACGTTGCGCAAGGTGACCAAGAATCGCGGGTCGTTTCCCAGTCAGGAGGCGGCGCTAAAACTGATCTATCTGGCTCTGCAGAATGTCGCCAAAAAGTGGCATACGGTCCAGGGCTGGCGCGAGGCACTTCGACAATTTACCGTCCGCTGGCCTGAGCGCATCGAGCAAGCCCGCGTAGCCTAAATCAAAACCTTCCAATGAATTATGAATCGCGTTTACACAAAATTGTTGACACTACCTCTCAAAGCTTTGCACCGCCTTTGTACCGCTGTTCCGCAATTCCGGCCACGAGCGCCGCATTGCCGACGTGGCTGGGCGTCTATGCCAATCGGAGACGTAATTGAAACCAAGAATCTAGATCGGGCGTTTCCAACACAACTTCCTCACTCACCGTGGAAGGCATCCACCAAAGCTGAATGAGTTCAATCGAGGCTAGTGACTCGCGTCTAAAAGTCAGCGCAGCCATGAGTTGCAGGCGTACCTCAGGACTCGTGAAACCACTTTCAACCCAGGTGATCGATGCCACACGAGCCATTGTTCCGTTGAGTTGTGAAACTAACCTATTCACACTTTCAAACGCCGTACCCTCGCCAGGAAAGACAATTTCGATCAAATCGGATCCGAATCTCGGACGCAGATTGTCCAAGACTCTGCTTCTGGAATAATCAGAATCGCATTCAATACGCCCCAACCCTCGGTTACGCCGTGCACAATAAAGCATTAAGCGCTGGACGATATAGTGAATAGATCCTTCATGCATGTCATCTAAATAGTGTCATGCACAGGTCCCCTTGCGATAGATTGGCCTCACAGGGGTCACGTTTCCTTCTAGCCTGGAGAAATTCAGGCTTTCCTTTTCTTGACTGATCTTTTCATTGCCACCAACGAAGATTTCTCGCGATTGATCATGAACACGGAACCGATCTGAATCATCGATCGATGGGTCGCACTTAATCTGTTACGCACGGGCAAACTTCGCTAAACCTTTTCTGCGACAGTGTCGATTGGTTTGTAGAGGCGGCGTCTTTGGCACTCCACCTACTCCTTATTTCTATGACCCTTTCCCCACAACCATCGAGTGAGCGGCTCGAAGCGGCGAGCCAACGCGCCTTGCAGCTGCAGGCTTGTTCGTATTCCAGCTTGCGCTCCATTCTAAAGCGCTCTCTGGATCGGCTAAGTGCAGACCACGACACGAGAACGTACGCGGTCCCAACTATTACGATCCGCCCGCGACGTTATTGCAGTACCCTAATCCCCAAAAAACGGAACGGCATGTTGAATCAACGGACAATTGAAAACTATACACGATGACACTGCACGGAATGGCGGACGCCTTTCGTGCGCAGACGGAAGCACTCATACAAGCCAGCTCGAGTTCGAAAACCTTCGCTGATCGATCAGCAGTGGCTTTGGGGGGAGAACCGGGCGCTGGCGCGGCGTTTGCAATCCGCTCGGCTGAAGAACGCGACGCAATCGACGAAATCGGTTACTAGCATCCGCGTAAGCTCGACCGCAAACTTCTCCGTACGCTCTCGGCCAGTTAATGGGTGCGCCCAAAAGCAGTTTGTTCATTGGCCCCAACTGGAATCGGCAAGAGCTGGTTGTCTTGCGTAAACGAACCAACGAAGTGTTTAGCGAACTGGCGGTGGCGCACGTCGACGGCAGCATCGGACGGGTGCTGCTGAAGTGTATCCCGATTATAGGCGTACAGGCTAGATTGTTGGAAGCGAATTGGAGTCCATAATCTTGGAAACGCGGCTCGCGAACTTACCCATTGCACCTAGTGATGTTATTGCTGTTCCCCCTTTCTGTAAAGGTGATAGAACTATCGCTGAAATTAAGCACTAGCTTAAAAGGGAGGTGCGATATTTTTCAGAGGTAATACAAAGACGGCATCACCACAGAAAACTTGTGCTTGTTATTGTTACAGCATCTTTAAGGGTTCTGGTGCAAATTCAGCGGCGTGCCAATCTCGGCAAATTGTTTCCTTTCTATTGACGGTTAGTCCGATTACGCTGCCAGCGCCGCTTGCCAAAGTGCCGGCATCGGTGCCGTGCCTCCGCCGAGCTTTCCAAACTTGTACTGCCCTTTCTTGATCTTTTCCGCCAGTTCGATTCCGCTGATCACGATCC
>CAXSIG010000377.1:5600-5954 GCA_964237255.1 uncultured Bryobacteraceae bacterium | reverse complement strand
GTATTCGCAAAATTTGCAGCTGATATCAATATCGACAGAGGTTCTTTAGAGCGAATCCTCAACGCTCCTTACGTCGTAATTATCAAACCGCTCCGCATGGAATCCTCGATTCGTGTGGACACTGCGGACCTTGTGAAAGTCGCGCCCTATCGAGTGCTGCCTGCTGATCTGAAACGCGACGAGATCCTCTTTGTTGCGGACGTGAAGCCGCTAGGGAAAACCTTCCCCGAGCTAAAAGCAGCCATCCACGCCGTGCTCGACCAGTCCAGCGCCAACCTGACCCTGGCCCGCCTGCAGGTGCTGCGCCTCGACGCGATGTTCGAGGAAACGCAGGCCGCCTAGGCCTAGTGCACG
>CAXSIG010000377.1:0-5590 GCA_964237255.1 uncultured Bryobacteraceae bacterium | reverse complement strand
CTGTAGATTCCGCTCCCAAGACACCCTCTACAATTTCGACTTTGTGGTTCAACAGATCGGAATCGGCAATGCGGAACTTGCTGCGCACGCCGCCGCCCTTCAGATCGCGCGCGCCGAACACTAACGTGCCGATCCGCGCGGCGACCAAAGCTCCGGCGCACATCGGGCAAGGTTCCAATGTGCAGTAGAGGCTCGCGTCCGTCAAACGGTAGTTCCCAAGCGCAGTTGCCGCCTCGCGAAGCGCGACAATCTCCGCATGCGCCGTGGGATCTCCCGATTCAATAGGCCGGTTCCAACCGCGCCCAATAATCGCGCCGTTTACCACCACCACGGCCCCAACTGGCACCTCATCGGTGTTTTCAGCCTTTCGCGCCAGGTTTAGAGCCTCTCGCATGTAGAAGTCGTGCATTTCCTCACGGTTATCTTAGAATGGACTTTACCCGCGAGAACCATGAAACATTTGCCCATGATTGTGAAAAACATCTGGCGGAACCGACGCCGGACCATTCTGACGGTCTTGAGTATTGGCGTTTCGCTCTGTCTTTTGGGCGTGCTTCTTGCCATTTACCACGCCTTTTACTTCAGCGATCCTACCCCGGACCAGGCGCTCCGGCTTGTGACTCGCAACAGCATCTCCCTCGCGCGGCCCATGCCGCAGGCTTACCGAGACATCATCAAGCGCATTCCAGGCGTGAAGGAAATCGCGATTGAAGACTGGTACGGCGGCCAGTACATCGACGACAAGATCGAGCACAACTTCGCTCGCTTCGCGACGGATCCGGACAAAATCCTTCTGGTTCGTCCCGAAATGCGGATGCCCGAAGATCAGAAGACGGCCTTCATGCGCGAGCGGGTTGCGTGCATTGTCGGTAAGCCAATCGCGGACAAGATGGGCTTTAAGCTGGGCCAGAAGATTACGCTTAAAGGCGATATCTATCCCGGCAACCTGGAACTCACCCTCCGAGGCATTTTCGAATCGGACCAGAACGCGGACCTGATGTACTTCAATCGCGAGTATCTGGAGCAGTCGCTCGGAGTCAGACGGCAGGGAAATGCGGGGCTCTTTTTAATCCTGGCCAACACGACCGACGACGTACCGCGGATTGAGAAAGCCGTCGACGACCAGTTTCACAACTCACCGGTGCAAACGAAAACGGAAAGCGAGAGCGCGTTTTCCCTCAGCTTCGTTTCGTTTCTTGGAAACATCAAACTGTTTCTGTTGATCGTTTGCGCGGCAGTAATGTTCACCGTCCTGCTGGTAAGCGCGAACACGATTGCGATGTCCGTTCGTGAGCGCGTTCGCGAGGTGGGCGTGCTGAAGGTGCTTGGATTTACACGGGGCTTGATCTTGACCATCATTCTGATCGAAGCGGTATTCGTGTCGTTGATAGGGGGAGCGCTTGGCGTGTTGCTCGCTTCCATGATGACTGGCGTGGTTCGCAGCGGACCGGCTTTCCTGGACCAGCTGAAGCACTTGACGCTCACGCCCTCCGTGGCCGTGCTCTGCTTGCTGATCGCGGGTGTAATCGGCTTCGTGTCCGCTTTTATTCCGGCATTTCAGGCATCCCGAATTCCAATCCTCGACGCGCTCAAGAGCACCGATTAACATGGCCGTTCCTCTTTCTTACAACCTGCGGAATCTGGTAGTCCGCAAAACCACAACGTTGATGGCGGCGCTCGGCATCGCACTGACCGTAGCCGTGCTACTGGCGATGCTGTCTCTCGTCAATGGGCTGAAATCTTCGCTCGAATCAACCGGAAGTCCACTGGACGTAATGGTCCTTCGCAAAGGATCCACAGCGGAACTAACAAGTGCTGTTAGCCGGCAGGATTTCCAGGTGCTGAAAGTCAAACCCGGAATTGCGAAGGATAAGAATGGGCAACCGGAAGCTTCGCTCGAAATCGTTAGCGTAATCAATCTTGTCAGCGTGGACGCCCCAGACGGCATCAATATCAACTTGCGGGGCCTGAGCCCAATCGGTATCGAATTGCGTAATCTGAAACTCACTTCAGGACGATGGTTTTCAGAAGGCCGGCGCGAAGTGGTCGTGGGCGAAAATATCGCCAAGCGTTTTCCTTCCGCGCGGATGGGTGGAAAAATTCACTTCGGACGCGGAGACTGGGAAGTAGTCGGTGTCATGAGTGCCGGTAAAAGTCAGGCGAACAGCGAAGTGTTGGGCGACTTGAACCAGGTCTCTTCCGATTTCGACCGTTCCGAGTTCCTGAGCTCGGCCATCTTGCGGGCCACGGATGAAGTGGCCGCGGACGCGCTGGTCAAAAACATCGCGGCGGATCAACGCCTGAATGCGGATCCTCTGCTTGAAACCGCGTATTACCAGAAGCAAACCAGTTCCGCCGCGCCTATCCAGTTCTTAGGAACGTTCGTTGCGTTGATCATGGCGGTGGGAAGCAGTTTCGCGGCGACGAACACCATGTATGCCGCCATCGCGCGCCGTTCGAAAGAGATCGGCACCTTGCGCGTACTGGGATTTAGCAAGGGTAGTATCTTGCTCAGCTTCTTCATCGAGTCGATATTGTTGGCGGGGTTAGGCGGCTTAATCGGCTGCCTGTTGGTGTTGCCGCTGAACGGGTTCACCACGGGCATTGGAAACTTCACGACGTTTAGCGAGACTTCGTTCAGCCTCACGGTCAGCCCAGCCATCATGATTTCCGGCGTTCTCTTCGCCATGCTCTTAGGAGCCGCAGGCGGATTCTTCCCTGCGCGCGCCGCGGCGAAGAAAGAAATCCTGGTTGCACTTCGCAGCGTTTAATTTCGTAGGACCTTTGTTATGGAATCGGAACTAAAGAGTTTACGGATCGACAGGAGCCGGAAGGCGCAAAGCGGAAGCAATTGGGCCGCGCGCTGGATCATCTCCGGCGTGCTCCTGTTCGTCCTGTTAGGCGTGGCGCGTTTTGCGTACAGCAAGCTGAATACTGCCACGGAGGTAGAAACGGTGCGCGTCAATGCCATCAAGCCCGGAAGCGCGGCGGCGCAAGGCGAAGTCATCCTGAACGCGACCGGTTACATTGTGGCGCACCACAAAATCGAAGTCGCGGCCAAGGTGGTCGGCAAGGTGAGCTGGATCGGTGTCGAGAAGGGCGACCGCGTGAAGGAAGGGCAGGTGGTAGTTAGGCTCGAAGACGACGAATATCGCGCCGCACTACAACAAGCTAAAGGGAGTCTCGCGAATTTACAGGCCAAGCTTGCGGAGTTGCAGCACGGCTCCCGACCCGAGGAAATCGCGGTCACCACAGCCAATCTGGAACAATCGCGCGCCGACCTGGAAAACGCCAAGGTCAATCTGGATCGGGCGAAGCGTCTGTCCGCTGATGGAGTTGTGTCGAAGCAGTCGCTTGATGACGCGCTGGCAAAGTATGACGGACAAGTTGCGCGCGTCAACTCCCTGTTGAAGACGGATGCGCTGAGTCGTCTCGGGCCCCGTAGCGAGCAGATCGATGCCATGCGAGGACAGGTCGATCAAGCCAAAGGCTCGGTAGCATTTGCGGAAACACAGCTGGCGAACACGATTATCCGCGCGCCCATCACGGGGACGATTCTCGAACGCGCGGTGGAAAAGGGTGAGTTTGTCACCACAAGCTTCGTAGGCGATCGCGGCGCCAAAGGCTATGTCGTGTCGCTTGCGGATTTGAACGATTTACAGGTGGAACTCGACATCGCACAGAATGATTTCGCGAAGCTGCACAGCGATCAAAAAGGAACCATCACAACGGACGCCTTTCCCGACCGCAAGTATCAGGGTCAAATTTTCGAAGTATCGCCCGAAGCGAATCGCCAGAAAGCGACTGTGCAGGTAAAGGTCAAAGTAAACAACCCGGATTCGTTTCTGCGTCCGGAAATGAACGCGAGCGTTTCGTTCTTGAACGACGCCAAGGCAGTGAAGGCCGACCTGAATGCCGCGCCACGTATTGTAATCCCCGCGGGGGCGGTGAAGAATGACAACGTCTTCATTGTGCTGAATGGAAAAGCGATCGCCCGGCCTGTAAAAACCGGTTCGGCAACCAGCAGCGGAGTCGTTGTAGAGCAAGGGTTGATCGGTGGCGAGGATTTGGTGCTGGGCCCGCCCGCGACACTGAAGAACGGCGACCGCGTGCACGTCAAAGGAGCTTAGGAATGCAGTCTGAAATCGTTATCGAAACCAGCAAATTGCGCAAGGAGTTCGTCCGCGATGAGTTTCATGTCATCGCGTTGAAGGATGTAGACATTGAGATCCACAAGGGCGAGTTCGTGGCGCTCATGGGACCTTCAGGTTCGGGTAAATCGACCCTGTTACACCTGATTGCCGCGATGGACAATGCCACGGGCGGCGGAATCGCGGTGCTGGGCCAAAACCTCCGCAAAATGTCGGACCGGCAGATCGCACACTGGCGGAATGAGAATGTCGGATTCATCTTCCAGTCGTTTAATCTCATCCCGGTGTTGACCGCGATCGAAAATGTAGAGTTGCCCCTGAAGCTGACGAATCTCTCGAAATCCGAACGGAAGGAACATGCCGCCACAGCGCTGAAGCTGGTCGGATTGGGCGATCGGCTCACGCACTTCCCCCGACAGTTGTCGGGCGGTCAGGAACAACGCGTCGCCATCGCGCGAGCGCTGGTCACAGACCCCGCTCTGCTGCTGGCCGATGAGCCGACCGGCAACCTGGACGCGGCAAGCGCCACGGATGTGCTCACTATGCTGCAGCGATTGAACCAGGAGTTTGGAAAGACCATCGTCATGGTGACGCATGATCCGCATGCCGCGAAGTTTGCCACCAAATCCCGTCATCTCGAAAAGGGCGAACTCTTGCCCGAAGGTATGATGGCCACAGCGTAAGCGATGGCCGAACTCGAAATCCACCACGAAGGGCATGAGACCGATCCGTTCGGTATGCGGATCGGAATCCTCACGTCCGTACTTGCGGTGTTGCTCGCCGTCGTCACCATCGCCTCCCATCGCGCCCATACCCAAGGCGTTCTGATCAAGTCCGACGAGAACGATAAGTGGAGCTTCTACCAAAGCAAACGGTTGAAGCTGCACAACATGGAGTTGGGAGACACCATGGTGTCCTTGCTTGCTCCAAAGAACTCGGAAACGGAAGCTGCGCTGGCGAATATTCGCAAGGAAAAGAAACGGTATGAGGAAGACAGCAAAGAAGCCCAAGAGCAGGCGGAAGCGCTGGAACGCCGTGTCGAGCACGCCGAAGCACGGGCGCTGCGCTATGACGTAGGTGAGGGGCTAATCGAAATCGGTCTGGTGCTCAGTTCGCTCTACTTCATCGCGAAGAAAAGATATTTCCCGCTCATGGGAATCATAGCCGGAATCTTAGGCGCCCTCGCCGCCGCTTCCGGCTTGTTTGTTTAGAACAGCGGCTTCACGCGGTCGCCGTCCTTCAGCGGCTTATCGGTAGAGAGCGCGACCTGCTGGTCCTCCGATAAGTTTCCGGTAACCTGCGTCCTGGTTACACTCGACGCTCCCGCGCCGATCTGTTTCCGCCGAACCCTGTCCCCTTCCAGCACATAGACCGTAGCAGTGTTTCCCTCACGGCGCACCGCTTCTTTCGGGATTGTCAAAGCGTTCGTAATCTCGCTG
>CAXSIG010000376.1:0-5959 GCA_964237255.1 uncultured Bryobacteraceae bacterium | reverse complement strand
GCCTTCCGGACTACGCGAGCCGCACCTTCCCCCGAAGGCGTCCCGAAGGCCAGTTGGACCTGCACGCGGCTGGCGCTTTGGACGACGTGCGCGTTAGTGACGATATAGCCGTCTTCACTTAAAATGACGCCGGAGCCGGAGCTGCGCTGCCGGGAGATCAAGCTGCTGGTATTGGTTGCATCGCTTTCTTCGTTGAAGGAGTATCCAGTGGAAAAGATTTGCACAACACCGTGGCTGACCTTTCGCGCGAGTGCTTCCGTGGAAGCGCTCAGGTCGCGAAGAGCATTTTGTTTTGTGTCTTGGGCGGGGCAAATCGCGATGCCGCATGACACCAGGATAGTGAGTCGGAAGAGCATAGGTTAAGCCTTCTCGGACCGCCGGTAAGGCGAAGAAATGTAGCGACGGCTTTCTTTTGCCGCTTCCGCTTCCGGTGCGAACGCCATCGCTTTACGATATTCGAGAACCGCCAGGTCATGCTTACTTTGCATATCGTAGATCTGTCCTTGTCGCATATAGGCAAGCACGCCGGTGTTCAAATCGAGATCCTCGGGATGTGTTGTAACAAATTTGAAGTTGCTCAGCGCGGAATCCAGATCGCGATACCAAAATTGAACTGTGGCGCGTTCGAAACGGATTTTTTCAAGCGCCAGGTTTGCATAACCGGGAGCTTTCTCGTTCTTCTGTGCTTCTACGCGGTCCAGAACGGCCAGTGCTGAGTTCTTGTCGCCCACGGCACTGTACATCTGTGCGGTCTCGAACTGGAACAGGTAGTTGCGCGGATACTGCTTACCGAGTTCAATCAACAACGGAATGGCCTGCTTCGGACGTTGTTCGCGGCGATAGAGTACGCACAGAAGCACCTGCGCATCCACCTTGTTGTGGCGCCCCTTATGCGCGACCTCTTCGAGCGTGCGCAAACCTTGATCCTTGTCGCCATGGAAACCAGCTAAAAAGCCCAGCGACTTGTAAAGCCACGGCAGGCTGCCAACTACGTAATCGTGAACGCCCTGGATTAAGCGCGCGTCGTAATTTGATGGGTCAATTTCGGTAACGCGATTCTGTAGCTTACGGGCGGCGGTGGCCTCACTAAGAGCGTCCCGCCAGGCTTTGCGGACCAGGAAATCGTAGTTGGATCTCAGGCCGTTTGCGACGCCCAATGCATAGAGCGCTTCGGTGTCGTTTGGGTTTTTATCGATACGGGTTTGCGCCAGGGAGATCGCCTTGCCGACTTCGGATTGAAACTGCGCTTCCGTAGCGGACGATGTGTTTACTTTGGGGCTGCGTAGGAAGGAGTTATTGCCGCTTACCAGTTCGCTTTCGAGCGCGCCGTTACGAAACATTTCGCGATACAGCAGCGATTGTGCAATCGCGTTATGAGGTTCCGGCGACTGCGGGTTCGCTTTCGCAATGGCCTCGAAACCTGCAATGGATTGGTCGTACTCCAGGTTATAGAAATGGTCGAATGCGGTTTTGGCCGCATCGTCCAAAGACGCGCCGTGTACCGATAAAGAGAAAGTGAGGAGGACCGCTACCCTTGGCAGCACACCTTCAGTTTAGTTGCTTCCGGATTTACCAGAAACGCCAATTGCCCCAGCCCAAAACATACGCAGCTAGCAAGGCGTTTGTTACCCCGTGTGCAACAACAGAATCAACAATACGTCCCCGCCGAATCATGACCAGGGAGTAGCACAGGCCGGCGAGCGTGCCAGCGAGCCAGCGCTCCCCATGCATAATGCCGAACAGAAGAGATGAGCCAACAAACGCGGTCCACCTAAAAGCTTGAAGGGAAACCGCCTCGAACCGTATCGATATGAATCGGCGCAGCAGATAGCCACGAAAGGCAAGCTCTTCCGCGAGAGGAACGGTGACGGTTGCGGCAAGAACGCGAAAGACCAGCCACAAGTCACGGTACGTGCGGGATGCGTTTACGAGCGCGGAAGGCATTACGATATCGGAAGCTTTCGTAAGCGGCTCCAAAGCCAGCCACAGCGCGAACACGATAACACCGGCTACAGGCCCTGCCCACGTGGGACGCCATCCCAGGCCGGTGTAGTTAGAGCGGAACCGCCAAAGGACAATAGCAGCCGCAAAGAATCGGAGTGGATACAACCACTCGAAGCCATCGCTCGATGCAGTCGCGAACATCCCAGCGGCCAAGATGGCGAGGAACGGCGCAAGATAGGCGGCCGTGAGATTTGCCGTCCGTTCGACCGGCTGCGCTATAACATCCGGCCGCATCACCCACGAAAGCCGCCGAGCTCCCAGCGATAACGTAAGGGCAACCGCATTGAACGCGATCCAGCCCGCCTGCGAGTGAAAGCCTCCTAGCGCAATCCGCTCCGCGCCTGCGTTTCCGATAAGAATTAGCGCGGCGATCCGCAATACGTTCAGCAGGAACATAGCGGCCACCCCCGCCGGCAGCAACGTCAGCGCATTCGGGAACCGGCATTCCCTCCGGAAAAAGATAAGCCAAACTGCGGTGAAGGCCAGGATCAATCCCATACCCTCAAAACCGGAGCACTCAGGTGCAATATCCACGTTGAATCGCTCGGTGCCGATTGTCATTTTGGTGGGATCGGCAATAACTCCGTGCACAAAAAGAGCAAGTATCCGATAGATCAGCGCAAAGGTAACTTGCCCAAGAGGCATCCACAACTGGCGGCTCGATTTTCCAACGACGCATCCGCAAGCCACTGCGGCCGCAGCATAAGCGGCGAGCGGCGCGTTCCCTTGTAAGACGCGCCTCCAAGCGACGCGGGGAATAAACGCGAAGGAGCCAAGAGCGATGCTTGCGATCCCGCTTCCTAACCAGACTTCGGCCCAGCCGTCAGACCCGCTCGGTATTGTGTCTCCATATAGCCGTGACGACAAGACGCAGAAGACCGTGAAGGCGCCGAAGTGTGCTCCCAATAGACCCCAGCGGGCCGGTGCCAGTGCGGCAGTGGCAACATCTCTGAGGAGGTGCTCGTCTTTTAGAACGGCAAAGGTCAGGAACAACGCGATGAACGCCAGGATGCCGCGTAATGTCCAGGATCCCCAGTCGTGCGAGTAAGCCAGAATGCCGGCCTTGCCCGCGAGAGATTCGTTGTCCAGCCAGACTGAAAGGAAAACTAACTCGAAAACAAAAAGTCCGGTAAGTATCGCCAGCCGGTGATATAGCGAGAGGTAAGAAGATTCTACTTGAGAAGGAGTGGGAGCGTACGGGAAGGAAGACACGTGCTGACAACTAAGAGAGTAAGGTAGGCGCGTACGGAACGCACCTACCTCTGTCTATCGAAAGAACTATTTCTTGCGACGGCCGCGGATTACTAATGCGGAGCCAACGAGAATAGCTAAAGCGTTCGCTCCCGAAGCTGGATCGATCTCCGGCACGCTTGCCGCCATGGCGATGGTGGATGCTCCGATTGCGAGCAGGAAGAAGCCTAGTGTTTTATTCATTTGTATGTCCTCTGGTGGAGTAAGTTCTCTTGTAGGCTAACTAGCTGCTCTTGCTGACTCAAGTACTGCTTGGTACTTTACGCGATGCGAAGCGTGCCAATTAGCTCGCGTACATCGGCAATGCGTTCTCGAGTAAGGAAGAGACCTAAGTCCAAAGCTATCTTTCCCGTTACGGCGGGGTTCCAGAAGCTGGCTGTTCCTACTTCCACGGCGCTTGCGCCGGCAATAAGAAACTCGGCGGCATCTTCCCCGGTTGCGATTCCTCCCAGCCCAATCACAGGGATCTTCACCGCTTGTGCGGCCTGATAAACCAGACGTAATGCAATCGGCTTAATTGCCGGACCCGAAAGCCCGCCAAAACCCGCTCCGATTCTTGGCCGACGTGTCCGCGCGTCTACAGCCAGTGAGATGAAGGTATTCACCAATGAGATCGCATCCGCCCCGCTTCGTTCCGCAGCTTCCGCAAGCGGCTCGATACGCGCAACGTTCGGCGAAAGCTTGACGATTACCGGACGTTTTGCAACGTTCTTGATCTGCTCTGTCAGCGAACTCAGCGCATCGGGGTCGTTCGAAAAGAAGATGCCGCCGTGCTTCGTATTCGGACAGGAAACATTGATTTCATACGCGACAATTCCGTCGGCATCGTTCAACGTTCGGACCACTTCCAGGTAATCCTCGGGAGCGTAGCCGAAGACGTTCGCGATCACCGGTACGGGAAGAGTGCGCAGGCGGGGCAGCTTATCCGCCACAAACGCGCGCACCCCGATATTCTGTAACCCAACGGAGTTGATCATTCCGCCGTGCGCTTCCCACAATCGGGGCGCGGCGTTGCCCGCAATCGGCTCTCTTGAGAGTCCCTTTGTAATTAACCCGCCGATCGCGGAAAGGTCCGTGACCTTCTCGAACTCCACACCGTACCCAAACGTTCCGGATGCGGCGAGAACCGGATTGCGAAACCGTATGCCGCACAGATCGACGGCGGTAGACGGCTTCACTTCGGCATTAGTTTAGCAGGACGTCAATCGATAGATCTTTACGATTCCGGACCACTCCAAGCGACACAGTTTTACCGGCATGGAGCAGGGAAGAGATATCGCGAGTGGCGGTGACCGTTTTCCCGTCGGCCTTCACAATTACGTCACCGGCCTTGATTCCCGCGCGCTCCGCGCGGGAACCTGCATTCACCATGCGCACCAGCACTCCTTGCTTCACGCCGAAGTACTCCGCCAACTGATTGTTCAGCGCTTCCGTTTCCACTCCCAGCACGCTGGTTCGCCACAGCATATTCACGCGTGGAAGATCCGGAAGATTCACAGCAGGCGGCATGGGAGGCATCGGCGCAAGGGGGCCAAAATTGAATTCCATTCCACCGTCATGAGCGGGCCGGGGTTCCACCACCGCGGTCACGGTCAAGGGAGCGCCATTCCGAATCATCCCTAAAACCACCTTGCGTCCGGCGGGAGTCTCGGAAACCATGCGTAGGAACTGCTGATAGCCCTCCACGCGTTGGCCGTTGTATTCCTGGACCACATCGTCCGGCTTCAGGCCGGCCTTCGCCGCCGGGCTTCCTTCGGCGACATTGTTGATCTGTACTCCACGCTCTTCGCGCAGCTTCAACGATTTCGCGCGGTCGCTATCGATCTCTACGACACTCACCCCCAGGTAACTGCCGCCTTGGCGTGTGAAAACGAATGTATTGACGTTCCGCGCTCGGGGCGGGGGCGGGGGTGCTGGTCCAAGCAGAGAAACAGAGCAAAGCAAAGCGGAAAGCAGCTTCATATATATAAACTCCCGATCTAAAAAGTGCCCGGCGATGCGTTCATGGCGAGCAATTCGCGCTGAAGACGGCCCCGGACGTAACTATCGTTCTCGCGGGTAACCAGGCTTTGCATCACGCCAACCATGGAATCATCCCGATGCAGAACCAGAAGATCGATCACCTGTAGCCGGACACCCGGGTTGGAATCGTTCAGCAGAACGCCCGTCAACGCGCCACGAACGGAGCGATCCTGCGAGAACTGCTTCAATCCTTCAAGCGCCTTCAACCGCACCGCGGGAGACGGGTCCCGCTGGACGGCATCCAGCAGCGCCGCGCGCACATCGGCGGAGGCGGCCATGTTCTTGAGAAAATCAACCGATTCCACCCGCACACCTGGGCTCGATTCTTCTCGCACGGCAGCTAATAGTAATTCGCGAATCTGCCGGTCGTCGGCTACGCCCGACACAATTCGGCGATGCACATCGTCCACTGCGATTCGAATTTTGCCCCCGGATTCCGACTCCACGGAACGGACCAGCGAAGTCAGCGAAGCTTGGTTCGTTCCACTTGTTGCCATGGGCACCAATTTGGCCGAGAACCAACCGACCGCGACCATGGCAACCGCTCCTACAGGCACTCGAAAATCGAGGTGCGACGCAAGCAGTTGAGCCCACCAGGAGCGCGCTGGCACCGGATGCCGGAACTCCGTAACCTGGCGTGCCAGCAGTTCGCGGCATTCGGACAGCAATCCGGCGGATGGTT
>CAXSIG010000375.1:0-5973 GCA_964237255.1 uncultured Bryobacteraceae bacterium | reverse complement strand
CTATCAAACTCAAAAGCGCTCACACACCAGTGGGGTTCACCGGGTGCTTACAACTGGCCCGGTTTCTAAAACACGATTACACTTCGGCGGCTCGGGGTTTGCAAGAAGGAATGGCGGAGATGTTCACCATTCAGCAGCTGAAACGCTGAAACTGCCACCTTCGCTTTATAGGTGTCTCGGCACCATCAAAATTATCGAGAGCCCGCAGGGCGGAGTTCAAAGAGAACCAACAACGTGACGCACTGGCGCACCTCAGAAATGGTTTACCGTTGGGTCGCTTCGGAGTGGCTAATTACCGAGAAGCACTTCTGCAAAGTCTGCGGATGGAAAGATTTATGGGCCCTCTCCGTCATTTGAGCGCGAACAGAATCCACACGTCACTTAAGAAAAAGTGGCGTAACATGTCATTACCCGCCGCTTTCAATCTCCAACTATCACTGGGACATCTTTCTGTGGACCCTCCGCACTCTGCCAATGTGGCGACGGGACTCTTGGAGAGTCCTATTCACCGTAACATTACCAGAACAGCTTGCGAGTAGCTGCAATCCTTTGAAGTCTCTGTACAATGAAGAAACTCAGTACACCACCTTACGATTTACGAGGCGAGCGGTATCGTGCGTACGTCCGCCAAAGGGCGGATCTTAATCCTGGCATCCAGCATAGAACAAACGCGCCAAAGGCCATTCGCCAACTTCGCTTTACACTGTTCGCTTGATTCAATAATACGGCTGCTAGCCTATAATGTCCGTTAGAACACGCATCTTTGGCCTCACTCAGGCGTAAATCCGATGTCCATCTTACAACCGTGTCTTTAATGGCTTTTTGTTCATCACAGGTTAAGTCAGCTCTTTGAAGAGTCTTAGATGCAACATGCAAAGCCGCGTTTAGCATCCGGGTATCATCCGCCGATAAGCTCCCCGCATGCTTTCGGTAACGCCATAACTGCCGGCGGTGATAAATAATATTTCCTCCTTCTTTGACAAGTCTTACCCACAAGTCGAAGTCCTCCGTACCACGAACACCGGTGTCAAACAATCCTACACGACACACAGCCTCCCTTTTTGCGAGAACGGAAACAGTCACCTGAACGTGCTGCCTAAATAAACTGGAGAGCGTCACTGTCCCAGTCGACGGGGACAGTGTCATTAAACGCTTGCCTGCATCTCGAGTGTCGCCAAACACCAGAGCGTCGCAATACACTAAATCCGCGCCGGGACTATTTCGTAATACAGCTATCTGTTGTGTCAGATAATCAGGTTCCCAGATATCATCCCCATCAAGAAAGGCAAGTAGCTCGCCCTTTGCAGCGGCTATACCCGTGTTACGGGCGGCGCTTGGGCCACCATTAACAGTATGTTTTAAATAGCTTATCCTAGGTTGATATTCGGTCAGAACAGTCTCAAGAGCAAGTGTATCTGGGCAGTTGTCGTTGACAACAATTACCTCGAATTGCTTAAAGTGCTGCCTGAACACCGATTCTAACGTGTCTCCTATATAGGCTGTTACGTTATAAGCAGGAATAATGACGCTGACTTCGGGAGGTTGTGTGTGCATTGGGCGGTCCTTATATGCTGCTCTTAAGATATATCATTCTGTTCGACCACGAAATGGCTGCGCGCCGGGACATCCCGCTTAAACCGTTCCCCTAAAGATAACGTCAAGACGCTTTCTTGTTCCCGTTGTAACTACCTTCAAGCCTCTTTTCAAGTATCCTGCTAGTATTACTGTCTTATAAAGAAACAATTTTGAGGTAGAAGTGTTTTGTGGGGAAGTTTCTGCGACGAATTGCGCAAGAGAATCGTTTCTCGGGTTACCTGGACGGATTAGCGAACGTTGTGGGGCATGCCGACCGGGCGGAGCCGCTGAAGAACTACCGCACAGGATTGTTATTGCTGGGTGAACCTAAGAGCGTCGAAGCCGATGGCGGCGTTGGTGGCTCCGGATAACGTACGACGGATGCATCAGAGCTTGCATTTATCTGGTGGTCACAGCTCCGTGGAACGACCACTCGATCCTGAAGCAGGTGCGCGGTTACGCATTAGCTGCGATGAAGACGAAAGGTGCGGTCCAGGCGTGGATCGTAGACGATACCTGGGTTTCCCAAGAAAGGGTTGCATTCCGTGGGTGTGGCGTGCGCTCTACTGCGGACAGGTAGGTAAACAGGAGAAGTGCCGGGTGGCGGTGAGTTTGTCGGTAAGCACAAACACCGCAAGCCTGCCGATTGTGTTTCGTCTCTTCCAGCACCTTCACCGGCGTGTCGTCGGTTCCGACCACCTTCGACGCCAACACGAACTCCTTCAGTTTCCGGTATAGCGGATCGAGTAGAGGCGTACTGCACTGGCCTCAACCAAAGGCGAATCGCACGGGACCGCCCGCCTTCAAACGTTTTCGCCAGCCGTAAAAAGACGGCTCGCTCACACTGTGCTTCCGGCAAAATGCGCTGACCGTCACGCCACTGCGCTCTTGTTGCCGGATCAGGTCAACCCACTTCTCCCTTCTGGAAAGCGCCTCGGACTCTCTCATGCTCCCACTATCAACCTAAAAGCGCTCACACACCAGAGGGGTTCACGGGGTGCTTACGATGAGCCCACTTTAAAATACCGAAATCACCCGTCGATGAGCTTGGGGCTATCGGGAGCGATGATGATGTCGCCAAGGCATTTTTCGTCGGTTGGTAAGGTGAGTGACGGGATGCCTTCGCACGGCCAGCATTAGACGGCCGTCTCGAGGAGGCCGGCTTTTTCAGCGCATGAGTGCGCAACAAGATTGGCGGCACGGAGAAGACTTTCGAATGTGCCGGCGTCCGTCCACCAGCCTTCCAGGTGCGCGTATGTCAGGGTGTCTTCCCTGATGTATGCATTGTTGACATCGGTGATTTCGAGCTCGCCCCGGCCGGACGGGACCAGCGTTCGGATTTTATCGAAGACCGTGTTGTCGTACATATAGATGCCCGTGACAGCGTACGGCGACTTCGGCTTCCTGGGCTTCTCTTCGATGCCGACGATCTTGGATCCGGAGAGTTCGGCGACGCCGAAACGCTCGGCATCGTCCACTTGTTTGAGGAGGACCTTTGCGCCGGTCTTTTGTGCGCGGAACTCCTCGGCGGCTTTGCGGATGTCGCCTTGGATGATGTTGTCGCCCAGAACGACACAGATTTTCTTACCTTCGGCAAAGTGTTCGCAGAGTCCAAGCGCGTCGGCAATGCCGCCTTCCCCTTCCTGGTAGGTGTAATTGATGTGTTTGAGTCCGAAGTGTTTGCCGTTGACGACCAGACGGAGGAAGTCGCCCGAATTCTTGCCGCCGGTGACGATCATGATGTCTTGGATGCCCGCATCCACCAGAATCTGGATGGGAAAGTAGATCATCGGTTTGTCATAGATCGGCAGCAGATGCTTGTTGGTGATTTTAGTAAGCGGGAAGAGTCGGCTTCCGGTGCCCCCCGCAAGAACGATGCCCTTCATTAACATGTGTAATCATATCAAAACTCCTCTAGTCGATCTGTGGGGTACGTCTGCGTTTTTCTCTTCCCTGGCCAACTTTGGCACACTCACCCTTGTTTCACGGATCTTTGCCGGGCATGTCTCTGGTTGATTTTTGATTGACTAACCACTACTCCTGTCATTTCTAAGTACTACACACGGCCTGACCAAAATACCTACAAGCTCCAGCCGTTTTTTCGGATTACCGTCTTCAGCGCTTCTTTGTCTAGGCTCAGGTCGGCGACCATGTGCTTTAGCCGGCGGTTCTCATCTTCGAGTTCTTTTAACCGCCGCGCCTCGCTTACTTCCATGCCGCCATACTTGCTCTTCCACGTGTAGATCGTCGCTTCGCTAACACCTACCTCCCGCGCGACTTCTTTCACCCGTTCGGCCTGCTTCCACCTGCTTCAGTCTGCCGATTATCTGCTCTTCCGTATGCTTGCTCTTCTTCATTTCAAAGCTCCTTTTACTTAGTGAGCTTCACAATTATGTCTGGAGGAGTTTTCCGACGGCAGGGCAACTTGTAATAGGCAGATAGCAGGGGATAACGGACAAGCTCATGATCAAGCACGACTCCAACCGGCACTTAAGCTTTACTCGGTTATTTCAACTTCTGGGCCGCGCTTCGAGCTAAGTCAGCGATAGCCTGCCCAATCGGATATCCCACGCACTGAACGCTCAAAGTGCATCGCCCAAACCAGCCCCGCCTAACGCGAATCGTAAGATGGGAAACGCGCGAGAATTGAACTGCTTCACTTGTGATTACAGAGACAGCATGAATGAGGATAATGCGGGGACTGCGATATTCCAATGAAGAAACAGCTATTCGCGCAGCTACAAGAGCTTCTTTGATTGCGAGCGCCTTGGCTCGAGGGTCGCACTTAACGGACATGAGCATCCGTCAGATTTAGGTAACACTTTGATAGCCAAAGCCAAGGTTCGTCGGTTGTGCTAGATAAAGTGATTTCACGGTAGGAGCCACAACGATTATAGGAGGAACACAAGAGAACGTGTAAAAAGCTGCTTAGTACATCACAACGGGCTATACGTTGATTCATAACGGCTGAAGCTTTTCCTAACGGAGACATTGTCGTTCCTGGTATTGTGCAAACCTAAACTGCTCAAGCGGCTGGTTGACCAATAGTTATAACTGCTTCCCTGCATTTTACAAGACTTGGCAAAGGCTAATGTTTGTATCTACCTTCGCGACAGCCGGTAGATGGTTGTGCGCCTCGAAAGACAAGACGTTGAACGGCGTATTGGGTACATGTAGGAAGAACCTTTTCAGCTTCAGCAGCATCAATTATCAAAAGCGAGATTGAGGTATTCTAAACCATTTGAGGACTTTCATGCAATGGGTTTAAGGCGGCTCGCGTTACTGAAGCAGCCGCTTGGCTCAGCAATCCGCAGAGATTGCAGCGAGTGAAGAGGTCACATTCGGAGCAAATTGGTGCAAGGGCGAATATTATTCGACGTAGCGCGTATCGAAGAGCTTTTGGAGTTTACAATGCACGAGGATCTATACTTCAGAACATTGTGTGCGCTAATAGATCGTTCGGGTGCAACCACACAGATGCCATCACCTCCGATAGCGCGATCCGCCACGCGCTTGTACTTCGCACTAGTAAGTTGTCCCGGTAGTAACGTTAGCTGAGAAGCGTACGTCTCATAATAGTGAGGCGGCAGCGGAGTTGACGATTACAGAAGAGCAGCGGGCGGAATTAACGAAGTGGGCACAATCGCGAACATTGCCCGCAGGTGATGTGTTTCGCGCAAAGCTGATGCTGGCTCTGGCGGAAGGGCAGACGTATCGAAAGATAATGGTGGCGCTGGATACGACGGCTCCCACGATCTCGGAAGATGTCGGATGCATTGGGCGTGAGTAAGTCTACGGTGCAGCGCGTATGGGCGCAGTTACGATTGAAGCCGCACCGGCTGGATGGCTACATGGCCTCTAATGACCCGCGGTTCGAGGAGAAAGCCGCGCGGAGATCATTGGCTTGTACATGAACCCGCCTCAACATGCGGCGATGTTTTGCGTTGATGAAAAAACCGCGATTCAGGCGCTTGACCGGCTCGATCCGGTGCTGCCTTTGTCGGCCGGCCGTGCGGAACGGCATGGCTTCGAGTATTACCGCCACGGCACGCTGTCTCTCTATGCGGCGCTGGACGTGAAAACCGGACAGGTACACGGCATGACAGCGGGAAGGCATACCAGCGCGGAGTTCATTGCGTTTCTCGAAGGGCTGGTAACACGAACATCTTGGGCACAAGAGATCCACGTTGTACTCGATAACGTGTCTGCGCACAAGACCAAAGATGTCGAGCCATTCTTAACCGAACACCCTCAGGTCCGCTTCCACTTCACGCCCACTTATTCTTCCTGGCTGAACCAAGTCGAACTCTGGTTCGCCAAGATCCAGCGAGATGTCATCCGGCGCGGCGTGTTCACTTCCGTCGCCGACCTCGGTCGCAAACTGCGCCGCTACATCAA
>CAXSIG010000374.1:0-5974 GCA_964237255.1 uncultured Bryobacteraceae bacterium | reverse complement strand
CTATCAAACTCAAAAGCGCTCACACACCAGTGGGGTTCACCGGGTGCTTACGTCTTTGCTAGTTCCCGAATGTTCCTGACGTGGTCCTTCGCCCAACGAACTCCATCCCAGCAGCACCACGAACCATCGTCTACGCAGTACCGAATGTTCTCGCCGAACTTATCGACAAGACGTTGAGCGTTGCCTAGGTCTGTAAGAGCGTACGTATGCTGCGGTCCATTGAGTTCAAGTAGCTCCAGGATCACATCAACGACCGCTTTAGGAACGATCTTCGTTAACGCGCGATAGCCAAAAAGGTGTGCGCCAGAACCAGAGGCGTGCGTTTCGTAGACGGAGGTCACATCGCTAAGAACGCCAAGGCTGTCGTCCGTGTTGCCGCCCGAATGCCGGAAGACCATTTCAATGATTTCGGCAGCATCGGCTTCGGTCAATCCTCCCGCCGCAAATGTACCTGCTGCCGCGAGTGTAAAGTCATGGCGACCATCAGCCGGAAAATGCTTTACCAGTAAAGCCGTTGCACCAATTTTCCGAAAGCAGCGATAGAGTTGATCCGACTTTACAAAAACTGGAGCCGATGCGGAATCTTCTTCGAATCGAATGTCTTCAATTGTTCCGCTTGCGGCGTCGTACCGTTGCGATGGCGGAAACACGGTCTGCTGTCCGCGCTTACCATCCTTATTGACGCACCGGTATTCTACTATGCACTGGTTATCGGTCGGGTCTTTGATCCGCTCAGTGGGAAGGGACTGATCCGAAAAAACACTCCAGTGCGAATACGGTTTCGAGTGTCGACCGAACACCATGGTCATCCTGGTGGTGTTCACAAAGTCACCTCGATATTTTTCATAAGGTCGGCTAGGATCTCGCGACCGACCGCGACGGCTTCGGGTGAATCAAGATCGATGTCTGTTAAATGCTTTTCGCCGCCGAGGAGGATTCCGATGTTGCAGTCGCACCGAAAATCGGCATCGACGTACTCTCTGTTCTCCGCCAATGTTTGCCATCCTGCCCGTTTAGGAACTTTGCAGGGTCGCCCATTCTCGTAAGGAATAGGCAACGGGTCAAAGCCCAGCTTCTTGTAATTCTCGAATTCGTCAATATAAGTACTGTTTGGTTGCATTGCTTTTCCTGTAGCTGGCTGGATCGGGTCCGGCCAGCTATCTCCTTCTTTATAAATTTCTGTTGCTCAACAGCTTCTCTACTTCGCTTCCTGGTATGCGGATGATTCGCGGTCCGACTCGTTCCCCTTTCAATAATCCGGTCCGAACCCATCTCGTTACCGTCGCCGCCGAGATTCCAAGTTCAGCAGCTACCTGTTTACTTGACATGTATTTGTCCATTCTTCTTCTCCTTGTCGGTATTTAGACATCATGTGATTTACACACTCTATGAACGATCTTTCCTAAAGCTCGAACCCATGTTTCCTCGCCGCGCGTACTTTGGGTCGAAGGCGGGGAGGGGCCGTTCCCAAAAGCCAACTGCCGTTACCATTTACGTTTCCATTTGAAATTCTTGAAAAGCATCCGCGATTAAGGCAATTACAGCTTTGTTTCTAATGTTTCTAAATATTCCTATAAAGTCCTAGAAGAACCTACATAGCTTGATCCTTGCCTAATAACAACCAGAACACTTTGCCGAGAACTTTGGAAACTTCAGTAACAGCAGCAATAAGTCCAGCAGTTGCAACGAGATACACGAAGGCACAAACAGAAACGATTTGGAATCAGACAAGAAACACCAAGAGATTCGTCGCTGACTCTGTTGTAACCTTCCACTTATGCTTCGTCTCACATTTGAGTTACCTCCTTCTTGCCTGCACACACGCTAACCTGCTTTTGGAATCTGTCAAGTTCGCAGTCAATTACGAACGGGCGTAGGTGTTGTGAGAACGAGAACCTTCAAAAAGCACGTCTTCAGAGCCACCACTTACAAAAAGAAAAAGCCCAAACGGGAGTAACTCCAGGACCGGGAAGACTTGCAACCGGCTGATGGTTATTTTTTCGAAGATCGTGACCTAACGTGCGGCGGAGGTCGATAGCGCGTGCAGCCGACCGTTAAGAAAAAGAAGAAACGGGTCGAGGTGCCGGTCACGGGACTTCGAAAAAATAACAGCGGAGTTCCGCAACCAGGGCGAGGTAGATTTGGCGGCAACGACAGGTCGGACTTTCAAAAATGTAGTTTTGAAGTCTGAACGAGCGTCTTGCGTTCAGGGAGCGGATCGGCAAACATTGGCGCTGGAACGCGCTTGGTTTGTTTCAGATGCGCGAGCGCCTTGAGCAGTAAACCTTTGACGGTGCGGACTCAAAAATGAAGGCTCGGTTGGGGGGCTTTTGCCCGACCGAAAAAGGGAAACTCCAAAAAACAACAGTTCGGTAATCGGCAGATTGACTGGGAGGCTCGACGTCGCGTTCGCAGGCTGCGCACGCCACAACACCCTTGGGTGGGCTGGCGACGTGTCTACGGGGCTGCATTCGCCCGGATCCATGTTTTCAGCGGCTTGATCGCTGGGTTTTGAGGAGTGTACCGAACCGGATTATGAGAAATAAGCGCGGACGCTGAAAGATTAAAACCGCGCCGCCAATTCGAAAGGCCTTAATCTTTTCGGCATCTGTGACGTCGCGGTCGCGATTGCTGCACGCCACCTTTCCATGGCCGCCCCCCCGTCAACGCCGCTATGAGCCTGCATCCGCATGGAACGTTACGTCTTCAGGCTTCTCGCCCTGCTTTTCGTGGGTGTCAGAGCGCGGAATGCCGGATTGGCGAAATTTTATAATTTCGAACGAGTGATCTTGCGTCGACATTCCACATTGTCAAGGGCGCAAAACAGCAAGCGGCTTCAGGAGTTATATTTTTGAACACGGCGCTTCGGCGAAGACTGCATGACCGTTCTTCGATTTAAACGGACGCCGGGGGGCGGAGGCTGACCGTAGCTTCTTTGAGATTCGCCCACGATGCAGCGGCACGCTTTCAAAAACGAGATGCCGTTCCCGGCAGGCGACCCCGGCGCGTTGGTTTGTGAAGGTGGCGCGTTCGGTACACTCTTCGAAACCCTTTGTTTCTCCAGATTTTAAGTCTGAGTGGCTGGCCACCCGGTCAGCAAAGCAGAATCTGTTTACCTAAGCCAACAGATCTATATTCCAAACTTGACAGATTTATCTTCGATGGTTTAATCGCCTCGATCCACTCGATGCACGGGAGTAAGAGGTAGCGCCGCTACAACCCGTCAGAGGTGAATCGGGAGTTTTTCAGTGAACAGTGATAACAGAATAATAAGTAGTGCTTCA
This sequence comes from uncultured Bryobacteraceae bacterium, assembly GCA_964237255.1. Classification (GTDB taxonomy): domain Bacteria; phylum Acidobacteriota; class Terriglobia; order Bryobacterales; family Bryobacteraceae; genus JALYXI01. Next base: position 2,690 of record CAXSIG010000374.1, on the reverse strand, counting down.
ACATATTTTCGACTTAGTCCGCTTATCGGAGGCTTCCGCCGATGCTAGGATCTGGATCACCAAGTCTGTTTGGGACCGATTTCATCCAGCAGTTTCTCACGGACGCCAAGCCGCAGTTAGAGGCGCTTGTCCGCGATGTCATCTCGAAGAGTCAGGGCGCTACGGAAACTTTGTGCGTCGACTACGAAGAAGCTGGCCGTAGAATAGGAATAACCTATGAAGGTATTCGCAAATTAGTGCGCAACGGCAAACTGATGTCTGTGAGTATTAGCGGCAGAAGGCGCGGCATCTCTGTTGCAGAGTTATGTGCTTACGTTGAGCGAAACAGGGTTATACACTCGTGAACCGAAAAGCCTTGCTTGGGACTAAGCCGAAGGTACACGACGAACTTTCTGAAAGAGGTCGCAAAGGAGAAGGCTCCCTTTTTAAGAGTAACGGCTATTGGTTTTATACCTACGGCTATACAGTGGAAGGGCAACAAAGAAAGAAGAAACGGTGTTTGGGGTCAGTAAATAGCTTTGCGACAGAAGAAGCGCTCATAAGGGAGGCGCAACTAGTTCGCAACCAGATCATCGCCCAAATAGCAAGTGGTAACACCATGGCATCAAGTGTTGAAAACGTAACATGTCATGAGTTGCTTACGCAGTACATTCAGTCCCTAATAGATGCGAGAAAGCCGTCGGCTTACGTAATTGGAAAATGCATATTGGCCAATATAGTCCCTTTTTTTGGACCGAAGAAAGTGGCGAAGCTCGGGACTCATCACTTTGAGCAATATCGAAAATTGCGAATCGAAAGAGATGGCGTGTCACACTCAACTGTTGACCATGATTTTACATACTTAAAGTCTGCCTTGATCCTAGAGCACAAAAAGATCCCGAGCCGGGTTATCAAGGTTCCGTATGTTCCGAAGTCCGGTGACGACAATGTGCGGCAGGGATTTCTAGACTTTGCCGAGTACGAGAGTGTGCTATCGTGCCTTCCAATCTCACTTAAGTGCATTTTCGTCATCGCTTATCACATCGGCAATCGCAAAGGTGCTCTGATAAGACTCAAGTGGACCCAAGTTGATTTTGAGAACGGCGTTATCCGTTTCGAGAAAATGCAGAACCGAAAGCCTGTTCCTATTGCTGCTCCGATCTATGGCGACATGGAGGGGTGGCTTCGCCAGCAAAAACAAGTTCGCGATGAGAAGTTCCCGGCTTGTGAATACGTTTGCTTCTGGTATCCAACTGATTGCGAAATCGACCCGAAGTTGAAGAGTGGACATGGTGGGCGTCGAAACGAGCCGGGAGAACCACTGAAGTCGTTTTATGACTCGTGGCGGAATGCCGTCTCTAGTGCTGGGCGACCCGATTTACTCTTTCATGGCCTGCGCCGTAGTGCGGTTCGAAATATGATCGAGAAGATAAAACTATCAGAGAAGAGGGCTATGGAAATCAGCGGCCATAAAACTCGTTCAATGATACTTCGCTACAACATAGTTTCTCTTGCCGATATTAAGGAATGCGGACGAGAGATGGATCAGTGGATGAAGTTGCAACGCGTCGAGACTGCCGGTCGCTCTTGAAGTTGTGGACTTGAACGCCTCGCGTAGGGCTTCTGCTCGCGGTCGCGGGAAGTCGGATACGGAACCCTCGGAGACACTCAAAGTGGAGGCTTCGTGCCTTTCGTTCGTGGGAATTCCGTACTCGTGTTTGGGAATCACCGGATGGAGTCTAGACCCTATCTAGACCTTACGCCATGGAACAGTGAGCGCCTCGGCAGAACGGTCTAGATCGTCAATTCAACAACTTGAACGCCTCCGAACGCGCTCGAACGCTGCCAGATCCGCTTGAGGTGCTAGCGGGAGCAATCTCGTGGGGGTTCAAGTCCCCCTCTCCGCACCATATATCGATTTTTCCGCTGTGGCGGAGCGTCCGATACCGCAATTTAGCTGGGGCCTACTAAAGCTGGTTTGCAAGAATGCATTCACTTCTTTGAGCGCCTCTTTTGCTTCCGGAATGGGCATGGAAGGCCAGACGTGCAGCATGTTTGGGTACGTAAGAACCTTGAGAGCCTTAGGCCGATTCGTAAACATCGTCTCAAGCCTGGTCACATCGGCATGCAATAGATCATGCGTACCGGTAAGGACGAGCAGCGGCGGCAGGTTTTCCAAATTGCCGAAAAGCGGGCTGACCCGCGGATCCTGCGGCGAAAGCGCGCCGGCGTACCAAAGTCCCTCTTCGCGAAGCCCAGGCCTGGCAAGAATTGGATCCAGCTTCTCCAGCGCATCCTGGGAGGGGTCAGAGCAGGTCACATCGAGCCACGGTGAAAGCAGTACCAGGCTCTCCGGCTGCCGTGTCTTGGTGTCACGAAGTTGCTGGGCGAGAGCCAGCGCCATGCCACCGCCTGAACTCTCTCCTAGAAAAATAACCGGCTGGCCGTTCGCTCTCTGGAGCACCTGTTCATAAATCACGGAAACGAAGGCGAGCGCTTTCTCTACGGTATGTTCAGGCGCTAATGGATAGAGAGGTATGGTTACGCGGAGATCACTGCGGTCCAGGAGCTTGCCGATCATTTTCCACTGCGTGCCCATGATTTCGTATACATAGGCCCCGCCATGGATATAGAGAAGCTGCTTTCCCGCTATCGAGTTCTTGCGCGAGATGGTGAAGTCCCTCTGCCCATCCTGTGTCGTTTGCTCCACA
>CAXSIG010000373.1:4442-5983 GCA_964237255.1 uncultured Bryobacteraceae bacterium | reverse complement strand
ATACCCATCATGAGCGGAACATTGGGGCCGTAAACATCGGCGTCCATCAGTCCGATCTTGTTGCCCTGCTTGGCAAGTTCGATCGCAAGATTGACCGATACAGTGGTCTTCCCAACTCCGCCCTTGCCGGATCCGATCGCGATTAGATTTCGCACGCCCGCAATAGGCAATTTTGGCTGCGGCTGCTGTTGAGGACCCATGAAGTTTCAGTGTATCTTGCGTGCCGTCTATTGATTTAAGATAGCCTTAACAGATTCCCACGTAGGAGGATGAATGGACCCTAAGAAGCCAGGTTGCGTCGCTGCCGCTTTGATCTTTGTTTTCGTCGCGATCGCGACGGCCCAGGAGCCACAAATGGTTCCGCCTGGAGCAAGACGCCAGGCTGGACGGGGTGCTAATGGGACTCGTGAGTTTCTCGGACTCGGCCCGGCTCCCGATGCCGATGCAGCCAAATTAGGAGGCCCGACTTACAAGGAAAATTGCGGCGCTTGCCATGGCGAGACTGGCCGCGGATCGCAGGGTCCTAATCTTGTTCGATCCACGGTTGTTCTCCACGATGAAAAGGGCGAAGAGATTGGTCCCATTATCAAAAACGGTCGCCCCCAAGCAGGAATGCCTGCCTTTCCGGGACTCAAGTCGGAAGATATTTACAACATCTCGCAATACCTCCATCTGCAGGTAGAACTTCTTGCGAATCGCGGGACCTATGGACAGACATATGGCGATCTGCGTAACCAGACTACTGGAGATGCCAGGAAGGGACAGATGTTCTTTCAAGCGAATTGCGGCAGTTGTCATTCGGCGACCGGAGATTTCGCGAAGATCGGCGCCAAGTTTTCGCAGACCGCCGCGATGCAAGCGAGATTCCTCTGGCCGGCACCGCAAGGTCCGCGAAAAGCGACAGTCACCACGGCCGACGGCCAAACATTTGCGGGAGCGCTGATGAAACTGGATGATTTCAATGTGTCGCTACGCATGGCCAATGGCGACTATCATGAATGGCCGGCGGACCATGTGAAGGTGGCTGTAGAAGATAAACTCGGCGCCCATCGTGCCCTTCTTCCGAAGTATACGGACGCGGATATTCATAACACCGCCGCCTATCTGGTGACCCTAAAATGATTCGTCAACGATTTGTTTTGCTTGCCCTTGCGGCCAACCTTGCCGGTGTGGCGCATGCTCAGGGGCTGGACCCTAAGGCTTTCGCGCTTTTTAAGCAGCCAGCCGATACTTGGCCCACTTATAACGGCGATTATTCCGGTCGCCGCTTCAGCGACATGATCCAAATCGATCAATCGAATGTCGACCGACTGAAGATCGAATGGATGTACCGGATTACCGGCATCGGACCACAGCGAGGGGTGGGTAATCCGACGATCAAATCAACACCGCTATTGGTGAACGGAATTCTGTACTTCACAATTCCCGATCACGTTTTCGCAATCAGCGCGCGCACCGGCGAACAGCTGTGGCAGTACGACTTCCAGGACAAAGGCGGACACCTGATAGGTCAACGTGGCGTCGGAATTTACGGAAAATTG
>CAXSIG010000373.1:3885-4432 GCA_964237255.1 uncultured Bryobacteraceae bacterium | reverse complement strand
CCTGACACCGGATGGCTGGTTCATTTCTCTCAACGCGAGTGACGGCAAAGAACGGTGGCGCAAGAAAGTGGCCGATGAGAAGCTTCAGTACTTCACCACAATGGCCCCCATGATTGTCAAAAATCATGTGTTGGTTGGCGTCGGTGGCGATGCGATGGATGTGCGTGGCTATTTAGAATCACGAGATCCCGAAACCGGCGACTTGCAGTGGCGCTGGTGGAGCGAGCCTGAAAAACCGGGCGACCCCGGTTCTGAGACATGGCCGAACAAAGGCGCGATGGACCACGGTGGCGGGATGACTTGGCTGCCTGGCACCTATGATCCGGATCTCAATCTCTGGTATTGGGGAACAGGCAACGCGAACCCTGTGTTCGCGGGCCAAAGCCGAAAAGGAGCCAACTTGTGGACCGCGTCCATTGTGGCTCTCAATCCCGATACAGGCAAGCTGGCATGGTGGTTTCAAGCCTCCCCGCATGACACGCACGATTGGGACAACGTCGAAACCCCTGTGCTCCTGGATGTGACCATCGATGGCAAGCCTCGCAAA
>CAXSIG010000373.1:0-3875 GCA_964237255.1 uncultured Bryobacteraceae bacterium | reverse complement strand
TTGGTACTTTTTGCTGGACCGAACGAATGGAAAAAATTTAGTCTCGAAGCCATTTGCCGGAACCGGTAATTGGGCGAAAGGTGTCGATGCGAAAGGCCAACCCATTCCGGATCCCGCGAAGGAACCGAAGGTGGACGGTTCCATGATTGACATGCCCGGCATGGGCGCAACGAATTGGCCTCCACCCAGTTACAGCCCTCAAACAGAGCTTTTCTATCTCAACACCACGCAGGGCTACGGCTTGACTTATCTATACGACACGTCCGACCAGCCCGAAGGTTATGGTGGGGGAAGCGGCGGTAATTTCGATGCGCGCTCGGCGTTGCTGGCGATTGATGTACGGACAGGAAACATCAAATGGAAGCACGAGCATGAAACAGGTTTGGCGGGCGCGGGTGTATCGGGAGGCATCCTCACTACCGCCGGGCATCTCCTCTTCACTGGCGATTCGGGACATCTTGTGGCGTTCGACCCAGCGAACGGCAAAATTCTCTGGCATCAACAACTGACAGGCAGCCTGAGTAATGGGCCATCCACTTGGATGCTGGATGGCAAGCAGTACCTGATTGCGGGCGCCGGTGACACGTTGTTTGCGTTTGTGGTGGCAGGGAAGCAGTAGCCTAGCCTCCTGTCGAAGCAATTGACTGAGCTTATCGGCTATTGATTCGCAACCCACACAGCCTGCCTTACAGTTACTCCGGATGCTGTCACGGAAATGTCTGCAAAATAATCGGTGACGGATTTCAAAAAACCGGATGGCAGCGTGCTGACTCGAACGTTGAACTGCGTCACGCCGGCAACTGTGCCGGGTGTGGGACCCCCATAGAGTACCTCGCCTCCGGGCGAAGTTTCGCATCCAAAACAGACGTTTTGAGCCATCGTTGCTACTTGTCCATCGGTAAGCGGTGCAAATTTTGATTGCCAGCCCGTGCCGTAGAACGTGACGATGGATCCGGGCAATGCGGGGTTATCTGCCGAATTCACAGTTCGATCCTGATTGAAGACGATCGGGAACGCCTCCGGATCGGAATCGACGATCCAAACCGGATAATCCGGGCCGGGAGTCGTTCCATTCACGATGTGAACCGTTGCTCCCGCACGCGACGTAATACCCATGGGGACCACCGCATTGATCTGGTTCGCCGAGACGTAAAGCAGCGGCATGTTCACGCCGTTGATCGCCACCTGGAGTCCGCTGAGCGTTGTCGAATAATAACCGTTCACCGGGATGGCTGAGGACGGAATCGCTGGACCAATACCTGGCCCATAGATCGAGATTACTTCTCCTGGTGCGACACGCGAGATCGCGTTGCCCCCCAAGGCGTTGCTGAAAGAAAAAATTGCCTGTGGCAGCGCGGCGACCGGCGAGAAGGCAGAAACAAACCCAGCCTCTCCCGCGAAATGTACAATACCCGTGCTATCGACTGCAATGGACCTACCTGCGGTGAAGAAAGGGTAGCGTGCGGAATAGATCGATGTACCGCTTGCGGGATCGACGCCTGCAACAAACTGCGGACCGGTTGTCCATCCATTTTTATTTGGAAATGCCGATGAGTCGCCCTCTCCCGCTGCCCATACCGCTCCTCCAGGCGCCACGGCAAGCGCGCGGACGATACCGCTTGCACCGTCAAAATTGTTCGTCCAAACAAGCGCGCCTGCCGATGCGTTCACTTTTGCCAGAATCGACATAGGGGGCGCATTGATTCCTCCGCTTGGGATGCCTGCAAAGTAGACTTCGCCGGCCGGATTTACGGTCATCGCGTTAACCAGGCTAGGGAGATAGGTAAGGTAAGCCACCGTCCCTCTAGCGGAATCGACTTTCGCCAGATAACCGGTATAACCGACCGTCGGGCCGGCCGGCCCCAGAACACCCGGAGTTGTCGGCAGATTACTGAACCCAATATTACCCGTGAAGTAGGCATTGCCTGCGGCATCTACGGACACCCCAACACCTGTTGTGCGATCCAGCTTTCCAGACGTAACGGGAATCGGCCCTCCCGTTAGGACGCCGGAGTAAAGAATCTGGTCGCCGGTTGCGGAAATGCACGACAGGAAACCTCCGCTGATTCCAGCTCCTAACGGGGTGGGACCGAATGGCATGCCACTCGTGTGAGGGAAATCGGCGGCATCGGTAATGCCGGTCAGATACAGGTTACCGTGTAAATCGGTGGCAACCGAAAGAATCGAGGTGGCGCCAAGCTTCCCTCCGAAGTACGTCGCGTAAAGAATCGCGGATCCGTCATTGGTCAACTTAATAACAAACCCACTCCCGGAGGAGTTGTACTGAGTCTGAAGCGCTTTCACTACAGGCAAATTGCCGGAGTTGCTGGTACCGGCGACGAAGATGTTGCCTATTAGATCGAGAGCGATGGAAACTTCTCTACCGTATCCGTCTCCTGTGAACGTGCGGGTGAAGACAAGGCTCCCGGCCGGATCGAGCTTGGCGACGAACAGGTCCGACGAATTGGCAAGTCCGCCGAGTTCACGATTACCCGCGAGATAGGTGTTCCCGACGGAATCGTTAGCAATGGATGATACGGTGTATGGATAGTCGCCGACCAGGGCGGTGCTGAAGGGAACGCCCCCTTGAAGCGCCATGCTGAATCGGCCGGCCAGCACGAGCACCGCAACCGAACGAAGCACACGCCTTCGGGTGTCCGGCATAGCTACATTACTTGCCGTCACCATCCAGTAACTCCCATTTCTCGCCGAAGAATCCGGCTACCACCACCTTTCCCGGCCAGCGTGAATCGGGAGGAGTTGTCAAGTCCACAACAGCGTAGTCCGGAAGATAAGCTACCTGTAGAGAGTTATTCGGCTGGGCGTATTCCCGAAATGTTATGCCGCTGTTGATTACGACATATTTCTTCGGATTCAGCGGATTCGGAAAGATCATTACCGGCGCATTGGTCGCTGATGGAAATCGCCGTGTTCCTAACACCACGGATTCGGTGGTCCATTGGACGGGCAGCTGAGCGGCGATTCGCGCCAGGATGCGATTACTTTGCGGGTCGCCCCAGAGCACCAGATTATTGGCGGCAATATCGGCGTCGGTTACCGCGGAATCGTCCTTGATCGGAGCGTCGCCGCGCATTTGAGTCCGCCACAGCTTCGCCGCATGATCCATCTCGGACTTCGCCCAGTTCCCCACCATCTCGTTCAGCGGCACGCCGGTAGGACGGACCATGAGAAAGGTATCCATAAAGGCGTCGTCGATCGGCCCTTGTAAATCGTGTTGCTTGCGTAAGGTATTGGGATCGGCGCTCGCGACCGCCCACCGAGTGCCGTTCTTGCGAAAATGAGCCGTCCATGCCCCGCTCGATGACCCGCCGGGGACGCTGATTGTCTGTCCGTCCAGCACCACAGTCACCTTCGATGCGCGGTTGATTATCTCCGCGCCCGGCTCCATCACGAAGCTAAGAGCGGAGACATTTGAAGTCGTTGCCTTGACCGTGTGGTCGGTCTCCAGTTGCGCGGTGACTTGGGCGCGTTCCCAATGTTTCTCCAGGCCATCGACAACCACCCAACGCATGCGGTCATACTTCAGCGTCCAGGTCACGAACCGCACTTCTCGCGGATTCGGGACTCGCCCCTTGTCGGCGATCGCGTCCATCATCTCGTTGATTTGGCCGATGGCTTCGGGAGTGTAGGCGTGCCCGATATTCGTTCCGATCACACGCGAAAGCGCTAGGCCTTCTTTCTCCATGCTTGATTGCATAACGTCCGCAGCCTGTTTCTGACCGTCCTTGTCTCCGTTGTAGGCGACTACCGGAACGTTGAAGAAATTGGCGGCATAATCCGTGGCGTTGGTCAGGTGCAACAGCTTGTCTTCGTACCAGTTCAGCCTGACGCCGCGGCGGGTTTGTCCGGTGAAG